>VYEH01000260.1 GCA_009843005.1 Pseudomonadota bacterium
TCGAAAAGGAACTGGAATTCTACGCGCGGGAACTGGAAGCCGCTCACGCGGTCGAGATCGGGCTGACCGACCTGCGGGAGGCGCTCATCCGCATCGCCGAGACGATCGCCTATACGCTCAATTCCGATCGGACGCTGGACTTCCGGCGGTTGATTTTTCGGGTATCGCGAACTACGCCGCACGTAGGCGAACACTATTTTGAAGTCGGCCCACTGCAGGCCGAAGCCCGGCTTGTCGAAATTTTCAACGCGCACCACGAGGAAACGGAATTCGACCCCGCCGATCTGGCAACCTACTTTATAGCCATGGTCGGGTATCGTCTCGTGCTCGAACGCGAATGCCGCGTCAATATGCCCAGCGACTTCTTTGTTGGCCGGAAATGCCGACGCGTGGTGGAGCATTTTCTCAAGGCTTTCTTCAAGGCCTGACCCGGAATCTGTCGTACCGATCCATCTGTTGCTTGCCGGCCTGGATGTCGTGCTCGGCCGGTAACTTGCAGCGCCGTCAGATTTTCAATCATCAGGTGCTGTTGCGTTTTTGACTCAAGACGTTGACAGCGTCTCGGCGTCGCATATAGCATGCGAGAGTCAATCCGAACGGACTGGTTCGCCTGAGTCGCTAATGAATGCAACACAACGCACAACGGTGGGAAACCAATCGCAGGTATTGGATCGATGTAGACAAGCCAGCCGAATCTCGCTTGAGGGCGCTTTCGTCATTGGCGCGCGGAACGCGCGCACAGGAGGTACAAGATGAAACAGGGGTTCTTGATTGTTTGCTGCCGAACACTGGTGGGTGGCCTCGCGGCGACATTGTTGACTGCATCACCGTCGCTGTTTGCGCAGGATAGTGAACTCGAAGAGATTGTCGTCACGGGATCTTACATTTCCCGTCCGGCAGATCGGCCGCAGCCCGTGGCCATCATGGAGGCCGCAGAAATAAGGGCAAACCAGCGAGTCTCGACAATCGAGGTACTTCGCGACATGCCACAGATTTCGTCGGCAAACGTGGCGGAGAACTGGAACACGCCCACCAGCAGCATCGATTTGCGCGGCCTTGGCCCGAGATCCACGCTGGTGCTGCTCAACGGCCAGCGGCAGACCATCGATGCCAACTCCGCGTCGCAGGTCGACGTCAACAATCTGACTCCGGCGATCATGTTGCAACGCATCGAGCTGGTGCTTGACGGTGCTTCCGCACTCTATGGTTCGGATGCTGTCGCTGGCGTCGCCAACTTCATCACTCGAAACAACTTCGAAGGAGTCGAGTTGTCGGTTTCCAGCCAGTTTGCGGAAGCCCAGAGCAATGTACCGGAAGTCCTGGTGGGCGGATTGTTCGGCGTTCAGCAGAGCAACTTCGGAATCGTGATGGGCTTCGAGTATCTGAAGCGTACCAGGGAGATGCAAAGTCAGGACGTGTTCAGTAATGAGCGGCTGGGCGAGGGGTTGATCACCGGACTCTTCAACCCGGGTACGTTTTTCGGCGGGGACCGGGTCGGGGGCATTCATGCGGACCCCCTCTGCGGCAGCCCGCTCATCGGCGGTCTGGAGGAAAACGTGATCTGGGATCCCGCGGGCGCCACGGGGCATGATGCCGACGGGTTACCTACCGGCGGACCCTTCTGCAGAGGTACACTGAGCTTGCAGCGCACAATCATCCCGGAAAACGACCGCTTCACCGGCATGGCGGTAGCCTCGACGGAAATCGGGAGCGATACGTTTCTGACCTGGGAAATCAACTATGCCCGGGTTCAAACACTCAGCAGCTTCGGCACCGGCGTGCCGCTGTTGGCATTGCCGAGCCTGGGCGCGGTGCTTCCGGCAAACAACCCGGGCGTGATCGATGCACACGAGCGTACCAACGGTGCATTCCCCTTGCAGAACTACAGGCGGATTTTCACCCGGCAGGCCAGTCCGGTTGAAGGGTCGCTGCCCTCCTTTGCGGAACAGAACACCTTCAGGACATCGGCGACGCTCGAGGGCGCAATCAACAGTAATTGGAATTGGCGTGCGAACGGCACCGCTTCATGGAACAGTCAGGAATCCGGGCGCTCAGACACCATCGCTGACCGTTATGCTCGTGCCATTCAAGGCTATGGCGGCGGCAACTGCAAATTCGACCCCATAAGCGGCGCGGCCAACAATAACAACATCCAGCCGGGTGTCGGCAACTGTCAGTGGTGGAACCCGTTTGCCAGCCGACTGTTGGCCCAGCCCGGCGACCCGACCTACAACTCTCCGGAATTGGCAGCCTGGATGACTGACCTCGATGTGGAAAGAGGCGATTCCGATTTCTTTTCGGTTGAAGCCCTGGCCACGGGCAGCCTCTGGGAAATGGCCGGTGGCGCGAGCGGTCTGGCGGTAGGTGCTCAGTACAGACAACAGGAAATCGACATTTTCGTCAACTCCGTCAGAAGGGACGGCGGATTCGGGTTTGCTCCGCAGGTCGTCCAGGATTGGTCGGCATCACGGGATACACAGGCCGTATTCGCCGAATTGGTCATCTACCCGACCGAAGACCTGGAACTGGATTTCGCCGCACGTTACGAAAGCACGTTGGGACTGAGTTCGACCGAACCGAAGCTCACGGGACTATGGACGCCAACCGATGACCTGTTCGTAAGATTCTCCGTGGGCTCCTCTTTCCGACTGGCCTCCGAGCGTCAAACCTTCGGTATCGGACCGAGTGGGACAACGATCCGGCCGCTCGGCGGCGAGGTCACCCAGGCTCGGGCCCTTTCAGTCGGCAATCCTGACCTCTTGCCGGAAGAGTCGGATAACTGGACGATTGGCTTTACCTGGGACGCGACCGACGCCTTTACGCTCGATCTGACCTACTGGAATTACGACTTTACGAATCTCGTATCCACGATCGATCCCGATGAGATCCTCCTGGCCGATATCGCGGACGGGTTCATTACCGACCCGCGGATCGAGCTTTTCCCGGGTGTTCCCAATGAAATATGCGAAGTGACCGGGCGGTGGACAGAGGGCTCAGGCGACCCGTTGCCGGACGGTTGCCTGGACGGTTTCGATATCGCACTGTTCAAATCATCCTTTGTCAACCGCAACGCCGTAGAAACTTCCGGGCTTGACGTAACAGTTGACTGGCGGCAGGAGTTTTCAGGCGGAAATATGCTTGGCGTCAGGCTCCTGGCTGCATACGTGAACAGCTTCAAGATTTCCGACCTCGCAGGAAACCTGATCGAGACGGTTGGCACTGACCAGGGTTCAGACCTGGGCTTGCTCGATAACCCTCAGGTCCGCGCCAACCTGATTACCACGTTTTCCACGGGTGATCATGATTTCCGCTGGAGCTTGCGTTATACGGACGGTATAGAGCTGTGGAACCCAGGTCCTTTCCAGTACAACACGGATGAGAGCCCGTGGACACAGCATGACGTTGTATATACGTATACGTTGCCGTCCTCCAACCAGTTGAATGTGGCAATCCTCAATCTTACCGACAACGAACCGCCCCTGGTGGCCAATTCGTTGACAACCGTGGACTCGCGCCTTCATGACCCGAGAATGCGCATGTTCAGAGTGGAGTACACACACAGCTTCTGACCAGGGATCGGATTCCGGAAACCTGACCCCGCCAGCCGGCGGGGTCCTTTTTCCTGTCTGTCATCAGAAGTTCAAGCTCAGGCTGGACTACTGGAAGGTGCCACGTATACTATGGAGACAAACCGAGCCGTTCGGTTCACCATTCGATGCAATAAGCAAGTTGGCGTTCGGTCGGCGTCTTGGGGCGCGCTATGAAAAAAAACCTTGTGTGCCGATTGCGGCGAAGAAGTCTCATGCTATTAACCGCATTGGCGCTGCCGGTTACGGCTTTCGGGCAGGAAGGATTTCCGCTGGATGGCACATGGCGCGGCGACTGGGGGCCGACGCCATCGGACCGTACGACGGTCGTCCTGGTCATGAAGTGGGATGGAACCAACATCAACGGCATGATCAATCCCGGTCCGGACTCCGCGCCGTTCACCGCGGCCCTGTTGAATCCTGAAGACTGGACGGTGCACATCGAAGCGGAGGGTCGCGACGATGCCGGCAACACCGTAACCGTCGTGATCGATGGCCAACTCGATGGCATTGGTTCTTACAACCGGACTCTTGAAGGCACATGGCGGCGCGGTGACGTGGAAGGAGACTTCAGGATCGCCCGGGAGTAACGTGAATCGCATGAGCAGAATTGCCTCCAACGGATCCCTTGCCTGGTGTGGTGCGTGTCTGCTGGTGGCTGTTCTCACGGTCGCTGCATGCACCACGCCACCCGGCGAGACAGAACAAGCTGCCCGATTGACACCGAGGTTCGACGACGGCCAGGTAAACCTTGACCGCGCGCCGGGCGAAAAAGGCTATTGGGGACCGGCAAGCGTGAGTTCCCTGGTGGAAACAGGCGTGGACGTGGAAATGGACGGCCAGGGATTGCTGGCGGATATGGGTGATGCCAGCCGTGTGGCGCCTTTCCAGCCCTGGGCGCTGGCGCTGTACGAATACCGGCAGAACAACGGCCTTCAGGACGACCCGGTCCGGTTCTGCATTTCGCCTGCCGGCCCACGCCATCTTCACACTACCGGCGGATTTCGAATCATCCAGGATCGCAATTTCAACCGAGTCTATATCGTATTCGGGGGCGGTAATCGCGGCTGGCGGGTGATCTACATGGACGGGCGAATCCCACCGGACCCCGAAGAAGTGGTGGGCACCTACTACGGACATTCGTCCGGACGCTGGGAGGACGACGTGCTGGTGGTGGAATCCAGCGGCTTCAACGCCCGATTCTGGTTCTCCAACGGCGGCCTCCCCCACACTGAAGCGCTACGTCTCACAGAGCGGTTTTCGAGACCGGATTTCCACACACTGAAATACGAACTCACTGTCGACGACCCGCTGACCTACACGCGTCCCTGGAACGCGGAGTGGACCGTGGGGTGGGTCGAGGGCGGAGAAATCGAGCAAAGATTTTGCGAGGACAATCGCTGATGAGATGCGCCGCGCGAGCATTGGCGACACTCACGTTACGTTCCAACCTCCCGCAGAGAGGTTGACCACGAGGTAAACATCATGAACAGGATTTCACATTGGCGGATCGGCGGCATTCTCATGATGCTGGCGCTGGCAGTACCCGCGGCAGCGCATCATTCCTTTATCGCTCAGTTCGATCCCGACCAGCCCGTCACGATGACGGGTGTGCTGACCAGGATCGACTGGACGAATCCGCATGTCTATTTCTATATCGACGTGAGGGACGAGGAAACCGGCGAGGTCGAGAACTGGGGATTCGAAATGGGCCCGCCGCACATGCTTCAGGCCCGGGGCTGGAAGCGAAACTCCATGGCCATCGGCGATGTCCTTGAAGTGCATGCCCCCCGCGCCCGAGATGGCAGCAACACCGCCACCGCTCGCGAAGTCAAGTTCGCGGCCACCGGCGAAGTGCTGGGCGCCGCATCCAGTGAACAACAAACAATTACCTCCGGTCAACCGTGATCCGGAGCCGGGAATTCCGTCATGAAATCGAGACATTCAGTATTGCATTCCACATCCGGGATCTCCCCGGCCCTGATCGCTTTTGCGCTCGCGGGCCTGGCCCCGTCGGCATGGTCTCAGGAGGGCAGCGAAGAAGTCCGTCCCGCACCGCGCTCGCCCGACGGGCGAATCAGCTTTTCGGCGCCTCCCGGCGAGGTCGGCAACTGGAACGGTCCGGTGGGCACGAATCTGTTCGAACACACCCGTGAATTCGAAAACGATGTCCGCGGATTCAACCTGGAAACGAACCTGTACATCGACGATGTCCCCTTCAAGCCGTGGTCGCGAGCCCTTTACGACCACCGTCAGGCCACGTTCACCAAGGATGACCCGCACACCCGTTGCAAGCCCTCCGGCGGAGCAAGGATGTTCCATACACCCTACGGTTTCGAGATCATCGATCGGCCGGAGACTCAGGAGGTCATCTTCCTGAGTGTCGGCGCGCCTCACTCGTGGCGTATCGTTTACATGGACGGACGTCCCCATCCGGAGAACCCGCGCCCGACCTGGTTCGGGCATTCCGTGGGCCACTGGGAAGGCGATACCCTGGTCATCGACACGGTCGGATTCAACGAGAGATTCTGGCTGGCCCGGACGGGCGTTCCGCATACGTCGCAATTGCATCTGGTCGAACGAATCTCCCGGCCTAGCTTCGACCGGCTCAGGTATGAGGTCACCATCGACGACCCTGGAGCCTACACGGCGCCGTGGTCGGGCGGCTGGTACATTCCGTGGGGCGAAGGGAACGAACCCTTCGACTACCTGTGCCAGGAAAACAACCTGGATGCGGCTCGGATGGTCGGACCCGACCTGGACGCTCCCTGACAAGCGATGCCAGGCAGAAGGGTTCGGTTGATCCGGGCGCTATGCGTCCTTCTCTCCGCGGGGGCTTCGGCCACAGCGTCCGCACACCATGCCTTCATTGCCCAGTATGACGATTCCAGGCCCGTCAGCCTGAGTGGCGTCGTGGTGAAAGTTGACTGGCTGAATCCTCATGCCTACTTCTACCTCGACGTCACGGAGAAGGCGACGGGCGAAATCGTCAATTGGGCGTGCGAACTGACCTCGCCCGTCGGGCTCATGCGTCGGGGCTGGACACGCAACTCGCTCCGAATTGGCGATGAGGTGACGGTGGAAGGTCCGCTGGCGCGCGATGGGAGCGCATCGCTGAGCGCCGAATCGGTGGTTCTGGTCGAAACCGGCAGGCGGCTTTTTTTCGGCACCAATGAGGAGCAGGGCCGGTAGTTGCCGGCTGGCCCATCGTGTTGCTGACACTGGCCCTTCGCCGTAGTGGAAACTACGCTTGTATTCTTTCCGCCGCGTTGCTGTTCGGGTTGACGTCCGGTAACTCGACGATGGCACAGCAACAGGTCGGCGAAGACGAGACCTCTCCTCCAACGCCGCGCCTGGCCGACGGGACTCCCAATCTGGGACCGCGTTCTGACGGCAGGGGGTTTTGGGACCGCGGATCAGGGCCCATGGTGGGGGGCGCAGACTACCCGCCCAGCGAAGAAATTCCGTTCAGGCCGTGGGCGAAGGCGCTTTACGACTACCGCCAGGCCACACTCGCAAAGGACGATCCCCACGTGCGCTGCATGCCGCCCGGCGGACCGCGGCAATTCGCAGTTCCCTTCGGGCTGCAGATCCTCCAGATGCCCTCGATCAAGCGGATTTACATCCTGTCCGGGGGCTCGACCCGCCCCTGGAGGGAAATTTACATGGATGGCCGTGCCCACCCCGAGGGCGATTGGCTCAATCCCAGTTTCTTCGGGCATTCGGTCGGACGATGGGAGGGCGACACGCTGGTCATCGATACAGTCGGATTCAACGAACGATTCTGGATTCACCGGGCGGGTTTTCCACACACCGAGGCGCTGCACCTGATCGAGCGGATTTCGCGACCCGACCTGAACACCCTGAGGTACGAGGTCACGCTGGACGACCCGCTGGCTTATGAGGAGCCCTGGACGGCAGTCTGGAACAAGTTCTGGAACGACGAAGACGACATCATCGAATACTTCTGCCAGGACAACAATCGGGACCAGTTCCACATGGTCGGTCGGTGAGTAACAGGACAATCCCCCGCCCACGACAGCGCGTTACAAGGAAGACACATGACGACTAACAACCTGGAGTCCATCCTCAAGGCCGCCGGCAATCCCGTCGAAATGCTCCGCAATTCACGGATTGGCGCCTACGTCTATCCGATCGTTCCGACCGACTTTTCCAACTGGCGGACCGAACAGCGAGCATGGCGGGAGAGCGTTGTCCTGTTCGATCAGTCCCACCACATGGACAACATCTTCATCAACGGTCCGGACGCCATCAAAATGGCTTCAAGGCTGTCCATCAACAGCTACGCAAATTTCCCTATCAATCGGGCCAAGCAATTCGTTCCCTGCAGCTACAGCGGTCACGTGATCGGTGACGGCATCCTGTTTCACCTTGCGGAGAATGAAATCGTCTTCGTTGGCCGGGCGCCGACCGCAAACTGGATCAAGTTCCACGCGGAGACGGGCGGCTATGACGTGGAGGTCAATCACGACCCCCGCTCTCCATCCATGCCGATGGGCCGGGCCGTCACCCGGGAGTGCTACAGGTTCCAGATTCAGGGCCCGTCCGCCAAACAGGTGATCGAAAAGCTGAATGGCGGTCCATTTTCGGACATCAAGTTCTTTCATATGGGTGAGATCAACATCGGGGACCGCAGGGTACGTGCTCTGAGGCATGGCATGGCGGGTGCGCCGGGACTGGAGGTATGGGGTCCTTACGATGAGTACTTCGATATACGTGATCGGATCATCGAGGCCGGCAGGGAATTCGATCTCGTGCTGGTAGGCGCGCGCGCCTATGCGACCAACACGCTGGAATCCGGCTGGATTCCTTCACCGCTGCCCGCCGTCTATACGGGCGCGGAAATGAAGTCCTATCGCGAGTGGCTTCCCGCCGACAGTTACGAGGCCATGGGATCGATCGGAGGGAGCTACGTTTCGGACAACATCGAGGATTATTACCTGACGCCCTTTGCACTGGGTTATGGCACCTTCATCAAGTACGACCACGACTTCATCGGCCGTGAAGCCCTTGAGCAAGTGAACAAGTCCGATCAGAGGCGCAAGGTGACATTGGCCTGGAATACCGAAGACGTTCTCAGGATCTTCGATTCCCACCTCCGATCCGGTGAGCCCTACAAGTATTTCGAATTGCCGTTGGCCAACTACTCGTCGTCCAACTATGACTCCGTCACCGTCAATGGAAACGTTGTCGGATTGTCCATGTTCACGGGCTACAGCGCGAACGAGCGCAAAGTCCTGTCGCTGGGGACCGTGGACCCGGGTGTCGAAGTCGGTGACGAAGTGGCCGTGATCTGGGGCGAACCGGACGGCGGCACGCAAAAGACGACCGTCGGACCGCACAGACAGATCGAAGTTCGCGCCATCGTCAGCCCTGTTCCCTACTCCGAAGTCGTCCGTTCGACATATGCCACGGGCTGGAGAACACGCGATACGTGAACTCAAGGCCGACGAGTGTAAACTTGAGTCATCAGGGAACGGCTACCAAGAATTGATTTGAGTTTCAGGCATTCGGTACCGATGCGCTTGAACGTGACAACGGCACTCACGAGGTGCACAGCCATGGGTGCGATCACGCTGCTGGCGCTGGCCGTGGTGACGTTGAGCATCCCGGCGTTTGCACAGTCCGACATCCTCTTGCAGTTGGAGCAGTGCGGGGAGTTACCGGACGATTCCGAGCGACTTGCTTGCTACGACCGTTTGACGGTCATCGAAAGCGAGACAAGTACCGCCGGGAATGTCGAATCGGACGCGCCACCGCCGACTTCGGCCACCGTATCCAACGAGGCGGACGAACCCGCGGCAGTCGTCGATGCAGCTGCACCAGCGGACGCCGTAGTGCCTGAGGTCCCGGCGACCACTGCTGCCGTGGGCGAAGAAGAAACCGTGTCCATGGCCGTCACGGAAGCCGATGATTCCGAACTGATCTCCGTGGTCTCGGTGCGCCGCAACCTGTCGGGGTTGGCCGTGTTCGAGACGGCGGATGGAGAACTATGGGTTCAGACCGACGTCTCGAGTCGGCGCTATCCGCCCGTCCCGTTCGCTGCACGGATCGAACGCGCGCTGTTGCGTGGTTATTTCCTCAGAGTTCAGGACAGGGGATTCAGAGTAAGAGTACGCCAACTTCAATGAGAAATATTCGGGATTTTTCCCGCTCATTACATCGAATTCAGTCAATCCGAATTGATTGACAATCGGCGATTTTCTGGCCTAACATAGCTCAAAACCGAACCGAGTGGTTTGGTGTAGAGCGCCTCCAACGGTTCGGTGGAGGCGTTTTCGGCTGGGGTCACCATTTCCGGGTGGTGCTAAACTTTGCCCGGAAGGGCAGGATCAAGGTGCGTGGGTTGAAAAACCGAACTCTGGTCATCCCTGGAGTCGCTCTGTTGTTCATGCTGAGCGGCTGCCAAACTGCGCCCGACACCGCCGACTACAAGGCAATGCTGGGCACCTACTGCACTCACTGTCACAACTACGTGGATCCGGAAGCCGGCCTGGTGCTCAGCCGGGTCGATCTGAACGATGTCGGCGCCCACGCCGAAATCTTCGAAATGGTGGCCCGCAAGCTTCGGGCCGGTCAGATGCCGCCGTCGGGCGCACGGCGACCGAGCGCCGAGCTGTATGAGGGGTTTGCCTCGTGGCTCGAAGACCAGCTCGATCGCTCAGCTGTCGCACAGTTCCCCGCACCCGGCCTGCACAGGCTCAACAGGTCCGAATACGCCGCGGCCGTACGCGACCTGCTCGCCGTGGAGGTCGACGCCACCCAATTCCTGCCGGCGGATGACTCAAGCAGGGGTTTCGACAACCAGGCAGGTACGCTCGGGCTCTCGCCCGCATTGCTGGAGGCCTACCTCTCGGCGGCCGGGAAAATCAGCCGGCTGGCGGTCGGAGTCGAGATGACGCCTTCGCAGACCCTGTACCGGCTTCCGGAGGACCTGAACCAGAACTACCACCTCGACGGCCTGCCGTTCGGCACCCGCGGCGGAACGCTCATCGAGCACAACTTTCCTTCAGACGGGGATTACACTATTCGCATCTTCGCGGTCACCCTCGGCAACATGGGTAATTTCCGCCCCTTCGGCGAGGTGCGCGGCGAACAGCTCGAAGTGCTGGTGGACGGCGAGCGCGTGGCCCTGTTCGACTGGGACACGGAGTTCAACGTTGAGAGGTTCCTGGGAGGCACCGGCCAATTGCAGAGCATCGAAGTCACCGTCCCGGTGACCGCCGGTCCCCACCAGGTCGGTGTAACGTTCCTGGCTACGAACTACGCTCCGGGTCTTGACCTTAACCACGCCTTCGAGCGCACCACCATAGAAACGGGCGGCTTGCCCGGATTCACCTTCTATCCCCACGTGGGCAGCGTGAGGATAGAAGGCCCGATCAATGCAGCCACCGCTACCGTTACGCCCAGCCGCGAGAAGATCTTCGTTTGTTCGCCAGCCGGCGCGGGCGGTGAGGAAGCGTGTGCGCGGCAAATCGCTTCGACACTTGCACGACGTGCCTATCGCGGGTTCCAGACGGAGGAAGACATTGACACGTTGATGAGCTTCTTCCGTTCCGGCCGGGAAAACGGCGATTTCGACAGCGGCGTGCAGACGCGGGTGCAGCGCGCCCGGGCGGACCCGAAGTTCATTTACCGCGCCGAGGCCGAGCCCCCGCAACCGGCCTCGGGCGAACGATACAGGATCAGCGACCTCGAACTGGCTTCCCGGTTGTCGTTCTTCCTGTGGAGCAGCATTCCGGACGATGAGCTCCTGGCAGTCGCCGAGCAGGGATTGCTGAGCGACCCCGAAGTACTGCAGGCCCAGGTGCGGCGCATGCTCGCCGACGACCGCTCAAGAGCGCTGACCGAGAACTTTGCCGGGCAATGGCTGGGGCTGCGGAGCCTGGACGTGCACACGCCTGTGGTCGAGCTCTATCCCGATTTCGACGACAACCTGCGCCAGGCGCTTCGCCGGGAAACCGAACTGTTTTTCGACAGCATCCTGCGTGAAGGCCGCAGCGCCATCGACCTGCTGACCGCCAACCACACCTTCGTCAACGAACGCCTTGCCAAGCATTACGGCATTCCCAATGTCAGGGGCAGCCGGTTCCGGCGGGAGGAGCTTGGCAACGAGTTCGATGTGCGCCGCGGAT
>VYEH01000254.1:0-2685 GCA_009843005.1 Pseudomonadota bacterium
ATCACCTGAGCAACTCCCGGGTGCTCGAGGGCTCCGAGGGGGAGCGCATCGGGTTGTGCAGGGTGGTCGCGGACGACGCCACACTGTTGGACGAGGCGCTCGACTATGCCCGCCAAATCGCGCGGCGCGATCCCAGAATGCTGAGCTGGACCAAGCGAGCGCTCAGCTACAACCTGCGCGCGGCCTCTCCGCTGTTGGAAGAGTGGCTGTCGCTCGAGTCGCTGTCCTTTGCCCGTGAACCCGTGAAGGACGGTTTGAGCGAGATGCGCAAGGTGATCGGCAAGGAACAGTAGAGCCGTCAGCTGACGACCGAGGCCACGAAACTCGCTACATCGTCGATGGCTGTGCGGGCCTCATCAAGCGCGCTGGCGTAGATCTGCCAAGTGTGAAACAGGCCGGGCCAGATCTGCAGTTCCGTCCTGACTCCAGCCTGTTCGGCATTGCGGGCAAGGGTTCGCGCATCGTCCAGGAACACTTCGTTTTCACAGGCTTGGATCAACAGTGGCGGCAGCCCCGTAAGCTCGGCATGAACGGGCGATGCGTAGGGATGGCTGGGATCGCCGTCCGGGCCGAGGTACAGTTGCCCCATCATGATGCCCATCTCCTTGTTGCCCACCGGGCTGTGATCGGCCCTTGAGACATAACTCTCGCCCGCGCAAGCAAGGTCAGCCCAAGGCCAAAGCAGGGCCGCGCCGGCGGGCAGCGCCGCTCCCGCATCACGCAGCTTGACCAGCAGCGCCGCCGCGAGGCCGCCGCCCGCCGAGTCGCCGGCGAGAACGATCCGCCCGGGCTGGCAGCCGTCGTCAAGCAGAGAACGGTAAACGGCCTCCGCATCCTCCAGCGCGGCCGGATACGGGTATTCGGGCGCCAGCCGATATCCGACGTTCAACACGCGGGCACCGGTTGCTTTGGCGAGGTGCGCTGCAATGTCCCGATGGGTTTGCGGCGATGAAACAACGTAGCCGCCACCATGGAAATAAACGATGACGAGGCCATTATCGTGCGGCTCGAATGTCGTCGATTCACAGGATACGCCCCTCACCGACAAAGCATCGGTTCGTGCGCCGATGTCCTGCGCAAGGGAGCCGTAAAAGGAGTCGAGGTCACGCCGCATATCGACGAACGTCGTGTCCTCGTTCCACCCGGATTGAAGCGCGTTGATCTGCTCCATTACGGCTTTTACCTGGCCTTCAGACATTGCGATCTCCTAGCTTTCTCCGCGTTCCTGCCGATAGGCGCTAATCCGCTCATCGACCATCTTGTGAAAATGCCGGATGTTGTGCTCTTCGTCGATCAGCGGGTAAGTGTCGTAAACGCGGGATTCGAGTCCCTGCTGGGTCGCTTCGAGCAGGCCAAGGTCCTGCCGCACGTTGTCCAGCACCAGGGCGATGCCGGTCGTGCGGGCGAACAGTTCCGAAAAGTCGCGGGCCTGCTGGAAGTACTGGTTGATCTCGAAGCGCATGCGATTATGAGCGAGGGGCCAGTAGTTGTAAGTGTTGATCCAGCCCGGCGCGTAGACCTGCAACTGGAAATTGGGGAAGACCGTGAAGGTCACTGCCACCCAGTCCTGCTGGTCGTGCCCGAAAGCCGCCTTGGGGGCCTCGATTTCACGGGCCGGCCGTATCTGGCTGCCGGTCACGGAGGCCCGGGATATTCGTTCGATATCGAAGGTGTAGGCGCCTTCCGGCACCGTGCCGCAACTTATGGCCGTGCGATGCGGCCCGTCGAAGCGTGACGGCGGTGCCCTGAACGTGATGTTGCGCATGGTCACCATGGCTTGGCTGTGCAGCACCGAGCCGTGCCACGCCTCTGAGAACGCGTCGTGGAGGGTCTTCCAGTTGCTGTTGATTTCACCGTGCCCACGGACATGGTCGGTATAGAGTTCGACCGGGATGTCGTCCAGCGCCGACCAGATGTGCTCGCCCATGTACGCGCGCAGGGACTCACTTGGACCGCCAGGGCGAAAGTTCGCGAAAATGAAGCCGTTCCACAATTCGACCGGCACTTCCGCCAAGTGCAGGTCGCAGCCCTGGGAGCCGAACCAGTTGTCTGGGTCCCGCAGCACCTCCATCTTGCCGTCCAAGGCGTATCCTAGCCCGTGGTACTTGCAGAAGAATGCCATGGCTCGGCCCGAGGTCTCTTGTGCCGGATGGCCCTCCCAGACCAGCTTGTTGCCCCGGTGCGGGCATACGTTGTGAAAGGCGCGGATCTTCCTGTCTTTTCCTCGTACCACGATGATGGACGTGTTCAGAACCTCCAGCTCACGGGTGAAATAGCTACCGACTTTGGGCAGGCGCAGTTCGTGGCCGACGTTGATCCACGAACGCCTGAACAGGGCTTCCCGTTCCAGTTCGAAACTGCGGGGTGAAATGGCGTGTTCGTAGCTGATGAGGCCGGTGCCGAGTTCAGGATGGTCTTCGTAGTGCCGCTGGTCGTAGGCGCCACCGCCGGCGATGATGCGGTTCTCCGTTGGGGTGTTGATTTGTCTGGCCATGGTTGGGTGACTACCTTCGAATGGTTCGTTCGCAAAGCGCGCGCATGCCGTTCCGGTTAGCGCCGCTCTGGCCGGATGGCGGCGCCCTCTAAGTTCCGCTCTTACCGGTACCGGGCCACGTGATCGTAGATCTGCCGGTGAAAGCCTCGAATCATGAGTTCCTGATCGGTTAGCGGCCAATTCTGGAACAC
>VYEH01000254.1:2695-11667 GCA_009843005.1 Pseudomonadota bacterium
CGTTGCTTCCAGGTTGTTGATGTCCTGCAGCGCCGCATCCCAGAAGGTTGCCACATGCCCGTAGTGCGAGATCAGCTCGGAGAAGTTTCTCGACGGCTGGTAGTGGCAGTCGATCTCGAAGCGCATCCTGTCGTAGGCCAATGGCCAGTACTGATAAACGAGGTACCAGTTGGGATAGTAGAACTGGATTTGAATGTTGGGAAAGATGAAGTGGCTGCTCGTTCCCCAGTCGTCCGTATGGATCGGGTTTGCGGCCGGCGGCAGCCGCGTCAGATCCTCCGCCGCCGGGTACTGGGGGCCGGTGCCCGTGCACTGCGATATTCGTTCGATATCGGTCACGAACAGGCCTTGGGGATTGCGCGGCGAGATGTAGAAGCCATGCTGCCCGACCAGGGCCATCGTCTTGACATGCATGGCCTGCAGCGCATCGAAATCCATCTTCTGCAGATAGGGAAATGCCTCCTTGTGAACGTACACGCCATGGTAGATCTCGTTGAACGCATCCATGAGGCCCTTCCAGTTGCACTGCGTCACGCCCCGCGCCACAAAACGCTCCGTGAGTTTTTCGAAGGGCCAGGCGAAACCCTCCCAGTAGTAGTCGCCGAGGAATTCCCTGAGCGTCTGCTCCGGCCCGCCCGGATTCATGTTGACGAACAGGAAGCCGTTCCAGGAAGCGAGGGGGATTTCCGCCAGCGCGAGCTCCTTGCCTTGGTCGACGAACCAGGATCTCCGGTCGGTGAGAACCTCGAGTTTCCCGTCGGTGCCGTAACCGAGGCCGTGGTACTTGCAGTAGAAGCGGTTGCAAACCCCTTCGATAGGTTCTCCGGGATCGTCTTTCCAGACAAGCTTGTTGCCCCGGTGCGGACAAACATTGTAGAAAGCCCGTACATTGCCGTCGTGGCCATGCACGACAATGATCGAGTTCCGGAGAACCTCGTACTCCTTGGTGAAGAACTGCCCAGGCCGGTCAACCCATTCGGCCCGGCCCGCATAGAGCCAGCTACGGCGGAACACGGCTTCCCGTTCGAGTTCGTAGAACTCCGGGGAGGTCATGCTCTCGTAGCTGACCCGGGACTGATCTATGTCCGGATACTTGTCGGTCCATTTCTCATCCAGCTCTTTCGCCAACACGGTCGGGTCGATGCCGACCGAATAGATCTCAGACATTTGCACTCCTTCCGCTAAACCGCGGCGTCTGCTGGATACTCACCCGCTGGCACCGGGCCCGGTGCCGGTCACATCTTCGGTTCGAGGACAACATCAAACATGCGATGGCCGGCATCAGGCACGGCTGGCTGCTTGTAGATCTCAACGGACTGGGCCACGATCGTGTAGGCGAACATGAGGCGTGCTAGGCACCGGTCGTTATCCGTGTAATCGTCGAAGCTACGGGCGTCGAGCCAGGACTTGATATCCTCGGCGCGCGTGACCATGGCATCGTTGAATGCCTGCATGTCGTCCATGGAACTCGAGAGCCTCGCGGCATAACGGCTGTTGATGTCGGGTAGATCCCATTTTTCGACAAACGGCTCAAGTTCCGCGAACCGTTGGGGCAATAGAGTGGCAGGCATGTCCATTTTCCTTCAGAGCCAGCACTCACCCGAAAGTCGAAGCTGGCAACGTCCATAAGACCCTCGTCTATTGAAAGGATAACTGTAGATGAAGTAGCATTCAATGGGTTTTTCCAGAATTCAGTATCTAAGCAGACGGGGACTGCCGCCTTGAACCCACGCACCGACCTCGATCCGTTGCACTTCGAAGTTCCGGATCACACGAACTGGTCGCGCAACAACATCGCCGAAGCACTCCCGGGAGTTTGTACGGCACTCGGCTTCACGTTCTGGTTTGAGCCCAACAACCTCGGTGTGCTCAGGGGGTTCCGCGCGGTCGGCGCCTGTGACCGATTCGAAGTCAAAATGCCGGAACGGCCGGAGGAGTTCTTGTTTGGCGCATTCTTCGGCCAGGCGGCCATCAACCTCAGCGCGCAACAGCCGTTCTTCGACCGGGTGCCCATGTTCTCCAGGAGCGCGATGGAAGAGGTCATGTTGAGCGGGGAAGGCGATGGCGCCGCCGCCAAATCGCGCTGGCATACTCTCCGGTTCGAAGCGCCTCGCCTCGCCAGAATGATCTGGACAGCACTCGGCCTGCCCCGAAAACAGGCCGCACTGCGCTTGCTCACTGAACGTTGGTGGACTCTTGCGGTGGGCGACGAAAAGCCTCGGA
This sequence comes from Pseudomonadota bacterium, assembly GCA_009843005.1. Classification (GTDB taxonomy): domain Bacteria; phylum Pseudomonadota; class Gammaproteobacteria; order Steroidobacterales; family Rariloculaceae; genus UBA6522. Next base: position 4,919 of record VYEH01000254.1, read on the forward strand.
CGATAGAAGGCGCGGTGCGGACGATCGTCGAAGCCCACGACCGCTTCGTAGGGATCATGGAGATCCACATGGCAACTGGCCTGATCATGGGTTTGCTATACGCCCGGCTGGCGCGGCTTGCGGCAATGGCTGGGCACCCGGGATTCGAAACGAAGCTGGTAACCGGCGCCAGCGGAATCGACGAAACAGAGGTGCTCAACGGTCTCTGGAAGGTGGCGCACGACCAGGCGGGCCTGGATGATTTCATCGGGCGTTACGGGTTCCACGGAACTGCGGAGGGACAAATATCCGAGCCCTCGTGGCGCGAAGACCCTTCCCTGCTTGAGAGCCTGATCGATGAAATGCGAAGAAGACCGGAGGATCAATCGCCCGTCGGCCTGCAGCGGGCGCGGGAACGGTCAAGGTCCGAAGCGGAACAGGCCTTTCTGGAGCCGCTCCCCATCACCCAGCGCCTGAAGGCGAGATTCGTCGTTGTCCTCACCCGGCGCTTTGTGCAGTTGCGCGAAACCAGCAAGGCCAGCTTCCTGCGACTTATCGACGCAGCGCGATGCGCAGCCAGGGAGTTGGGGAATCAATTGGAGCAAGAGGGCGTGCTGGATTCCGCCCAGGACATACACCACCTGACCTTGCCAGAGATCGCAGACCCGAGGCTTTGCGACAACCCGCCTGCCCTGCGCGAGAAGATCGCTGGCCGCATCGCGCAACGAGAGAAGTATCTGCATGTTGAACTGCCCTTTAACTTCAGCGGCGTACCGACACCGCTCAAGGCGCAAACGCTCAAGCAGAAACCGGACGAGACCAAGCCGGGCGACGCCGAACCGGACCAAACCGGAATACCCAAAACCCTCAATGGCATGGGCGTGAGCCCCGGCGTCATCCAAGGGCGCGTCCGCGTGCTGACCGGCCCGACCGGCGACGCCCGCATGGAATCGGGGGAAATCCTGGTATGTCCCACAACGGATCCCAGTTGGGCAGGATTGCTCATGCTGGCGTCCGGTGCGGTCGTGGACATGGGCGGCTCGCTCAGTCACGGCGCCGTGGTAGCCCGTGAACTAGGCATCCCGTGCGTCATGAACACCGGCAACGGCAGCAAGATGCTGCGCACCGGCGACACCGTGCGCGTGGACGGATCGACCGGGGTCGTCGAAGTGCTCTAGGGCTCGTTGACCCGCAACGCAGCCCGTGCGGCGCGGCGCCCGGAGAAGATCGTATCGGCGATCGACAGCCCGCTGAAATTGCTCTCCGAGCAGACACCCAAAGCCGTGCGGCCGGCAGCGTAAAGCCCGCCGATCACCGTGCCGTCCGCGCGGGTGACGCCACCGGTGTCTTCGTCGACGGTCAGGCCGCCGTAGGGCATGGCGCCGGAGAACGACCACTTGTTACGCATCGACATGTTGAGCGCAACGTATGGCGGTGAGTCGAGTGGCTCGATATGCACCGGCAGCTTGCCGTGCTCGGGATCCTCGCCCTGAGCCGCGCATCGATTGTAGTCGTCGATGGTCTGGCGCAGTCCCGCCCCGTCCACACCGCAGCGCTCCGCCAGCGCTTCGATGGTGCGGGCACGCTTGGTCCCACCCACCAAGATGTTGATGAGCGCCGGCAGGCCCCACCAGGACAATGCAGTCTTCAGTGGCCAGAGCAGTTGCTTGAGGCCCTTGCGGAACACGCGACGGTCGAGAATCAGCCAAGCTAGTCCTAGCTGGCTCTGCTCGGAGGTAATGCAGCCGACATTGCCCAAGTAGGCATCCTCCGCGATGTAGCGCTTGCCCTCGGCGTTGACCAGCACGCCGTAAACGAAGGTCTCCGGCGGCGAGACTGGCTTGGTGACAAACAGCCGGTCCATATGGCTGAGCGCGCCGCCGACGGTGGTGCCGAGTTCAATGCCGCTGCCGTCGCAACCCATCGATCCCCCGCGCACGATCTCTCGATAGACTTCCCGGATGATCGGCCGATAGCGGCTGAAGAGTTCAAGGTTGTAGTTGTAACCTCCCGCCGCCAACACCACGCCACGGCGGGCTCGGATTGGCTGCCGGTCGCCGTCCACGCGCTGCTCGAATTCCCGGCAAGCGGCGATGGCTCGTTCGGCGGTTTCCCCGTTGCCCATCTTGTAGGGGTTGACGCGGCGGAACAATGCCTCGTGCTCCGCTTGGCTCTCCTTGGGTATGGCCTGAACTTCCACGCCCAGTACCCGATCGTACCCATCCACGATCAGACGGCGCACCGGCGCGTGGGGCATGAAGCGAACACCGCCCTGCAACGCTGCATCCTTCAGGGGGGCGAAGTAGTTGTGGCCGGTGGGGCCCTTGCCGACCGTGCGGTGACCCCTCGGAGCGACTCTGGCTGCCTCGCCCCTGAATTTCTCCATTCCGGAGTAGTAAAGGAAGAAGCCGTCTGGCGGATAGGCAATGCGCTCGCCAAAAAAAGCGGAGCCGAAACGAACACCGAACTGCTCCAACCATTCGATGTTCTCGTTACTCGACTCGCAGAAGCGCCGTAGCGTATCGTCGCGAACCGGAACGCCTTCGAACGACAGGTACTTGAACATCTCCTCAGCGGTGTCGCTGAAGCCCGCTTCCCGCTGGTGACGGGTGCCGCCGGCATAGACGACGCCTCCGCTCATCGCCGTGGCGCCTCCGCCGGTGAATCGGTCCACGGCTAGCACGCTCGCCCCCGACTGCACCGCTTCGAGTGCCGCCACGACCCCGGCGCCGCCGAAGCCGACGATCACGAGATCCGCCTCATCCGTCCAAGCTAGCGAGTCTGGGTTCTCGACCACCCTCGGCATTTCCACATTGGCCGTAAACGCATGGTTCATTCGAGAGCCTCGTCAGCCGACTCGGATGCATCGTTGAGATCGACGTCCCAGAGCCTGCGGTGCCCGGTAGGAACGCCTCGGTTCGCTGGCGACAGCCGCGACCGGCCACCGTCGACGGGCAGGGTGACGCCGGTGACGTAGGAACCGGCGGTGGAAGCCAGGTAGATCACAGCGCCCGCGACATCGTCCGGTTCGCCGACTCGCTTCAGCGGGACCGCTGCTGCTCGCCTGCTGTCCTCGTCCACGCCTGACCGGGCGGAGGAGGCGCTGCGGATCGATCCCGGTGAAACGCAGTTGACAGTGATGCCGTCCGAGGCAAACTCGTCCGCCAGGCAGCGCGCCAAGTGAGCCAACCCGGCCTTGGCGATGGAGTACGCCATAAGGGTGGGGAAGGGAACGAGCCCGGCCAGCGAACCGATCAGCACGATGCTGCCGCCGCGGTTTGCCATGTGTGGGCGAACCGCTTGGCAGAGCCGAAAATTGTTGTGCAGGTTCTTGGTCAGAATGCGCTCAAAGAGGTCTGTAGGCGTATGCGCGGACGGTCCTACGAAGGGTAGTATGGCGGCATTCGCAACGAGGACGTCTATTCCATCGAAGAGTTCGGCCGCGCGTTCGGCGAGCTGCTCGATTTGCTCCAGGCTTTCGATGTCGCAGGCGACTCCGTGTGCGATCCGCACACCGTTCTTCCCGTAGCCTTCATCGAGTTCCGCCGCCACTTTGTCGCAAGCGACCTGATGTCGGCTCGACACCACAACCCTCGCGCCGTGCTCGGCAAGCCGTTCGACAGTTCCGCGGCCGATGCCCTTGGTGGCTCCCGTCACCACGGCCACCTTGTTCGACAAGTCAAACAGAGACATGGCCGACTCCTCCCGTGAGTCCACCCTTCAAGGCGGCCACTCGATTTGCGAGCGGGCCGCTAGAGGCTGGCTTTTCTGCGACTTCCCCGCTAACTTGGTTGCGGGCGGCGGACAACCCATGCGGTGCTCCAACGAAGGCGCGCCACGCAGGCAGTTTGTACCGCCAGAGCGCAGGTTTCCACTGGTTTCCTTGATTGCGGGGCAAAGCTGTAACATAAGCCAACGGCCATACGGCCTGTTGCGCCCGGCGACCGCCGTTTCGTCGGTCTGAGGCATCGCCTCGTTAGCCTTTCCGGTTCGATGTCCATGATTGCAGGTGAACTTGTTCGCGAACGTTTGTTGACGGAAGAACCTACTGTCGTGCACCGCTTCGACACTTGGGTGCGGACGCAGCCGGACCGGCCGTTCTTTTTCTACGGGGAAGACCAACGGCATTTCACCTATCGGGAGTTCGATCTCCTCACTAACCGGATCGCCAGTTCGCTCGCCACCCTCGGCATCGGCCGAGGAGACCGGGTGGCCGTGCTTTCCACGAACGGACTCGTCTGCGCGCTCGGCATGTTCGCAGCCTGGAAAACGGGTGCGCTGTATTGCCCGATCAATTACCGCTTCATGGGCGACCTGCTCGCCTACGTCGTCGACGATCTCGCACCTCAGGTGCTGATTGCAGACCGGCATCTCGTGCCAGCGCTCAACGACTGCCGGGGCAAACTGACCGCCGGCATTCCCCGGGCGATCGTCCACGCGCCGGCTAGGGACGAGGCCGACTTCGACCCTCAGTACGAACAGGTCCTGCCCCATCCGGACTTCCGGTCGATGCTCTTTTCGGAATTGTCGGCCACTGGCGATACACGGCCGCCGACGGCCATCGAAACCGGTGATCTCTGCAGTGTCGTCTATACCTCCGGCACCACGGGGAATCCCAAAGGCGTCATCCACCCGCACGGGTGGTTGCGGGCCTTCGGCACGGCGCTCGCAACCATGACCCACTGCGAGGACGTGCTGTACTGCGATCTGCCGCTCTACCACATTGGCGGCGCCTATGCCAACTTGGTGCGTGCCGCTTGGGCAGGCGCCTCCATCGCCGTCTGGAACCGCTTCAGTCCCGCCGACTTCTGGCGTCGGATCCGCCTGAGCGGTGCCAGCATCACGCTGCTGCTCGATGTCATGAACGACTGGCTGATGCAGCAACCGGCGCATCCCAGCGACCGGGAGAACACAATCATTCGTGCCCACATGCAGCCGTTGCCTGCCAACCACCGCACGCTGGCCCAGCGCTTCGGCTTCGACTTCATTGCCGTCGGCTACGGTTCCACGGAACTCGGCCTCGGAGCCACGGGACTGATCGATGAACTGGGCGATGCCCGGGGCACTCCGGCACACCTCTGGAAGGGATACGACAAACGGGAAATCCGAGACATCGTTCGCGCGATTGCGGGCGACCACGCCATCCTCGATGGTTCGAAAGCAGTGCCGGATGGGTTCATGGGCAAGACTGCGGGTGTTTACGAACCGGTCGTGGTGGACCGGGATGGCAAGCAGGTGCCAGCGGGGACGCCGGGAAGTTTGACAATGCGGCCGGTCCGTCCCGGCATCCTGTTCCGAGGGTACTTGAACAGGCCCGAAGCCACGGCGGAGTCCTTGCGGGACGGCTGCTTTCATTCTTCGGACATCGTCACCGCCGATGCCAACGGTGTCCTGTGCTTCATGGATCGCGAACAGGGCTTCATCCGGGTTCGTGGCGAGAACGTTGCAGCCACCCAAGTGGAGACGCTGCTCAACGGCCACCCGGGGGTGAGCCACTGCGCCGTGGTGGCCGTTCCCGCGCGCGAGGGCTCCGAGGACGACATCGGCGCCTTCATCGTGCCGGAGCGCAATGCTTCCCTGACCGCACCGGAAATCGGCGAATGGGCACGGTCCGAAATGCCGAAATTCATGCGGCCGAGGCACGTGCGCATTGTCGATGCCCTGCCGGTAACGCAAACCATGAAAGTCGAAAAATACAAGCTCAGGGAGCAGCTCATGGGGGAACTGGAATGAAGGCCGTTCAACCGTCGAGCATGAACAGCATGCCCGCGTTCATGATCTCGGGATTGTAGAATTCGCGCCACAGCACGATCTGCCCGTCCCGAAAACCGAACACCATAATGTAGCGGTTCTGGTAGGTAGCGCCGTTGCCCGCGAACACGCCCATGCTGGTCTGTTCGAAGACCACCACATCCTGTTCCGGGCAGTCGTAAAGTTCGTGGATGCTCAGTTTGAACTTGTCGAACACGTTCGGAACGAACGACATGCCCTCCATGAACCTTGCCCGGCCCCGCCGCATGGGGCCGGCGTGGAACGCTTGGTAGGGGGCTTCCATGACGATGTCTTCGTGTATGTGTTGTTCCAGCTCGTCGAACCGGAAGGCCGACACCAGCTCGATTACCCGGCGCGTCACGTCGGCATTGGTCATGGTGTCTGTCATTGGCGTTTCCTTAAGGTGTCAAGCGTTCGCGGCGCCATCGCTCGGCGCTTTGCCGCTCGGTGCCAGGGTGGCGAAGTACTTCTCGTGTTGGGCCAGGTGCGGGACGTGACTCAGCAATCCGCCGTCCACCCGGATGAGTTGTCCATTGACGTAGGACGCAGCATCGCTCGCCAGGAACACGATCACTGAGGCGATCTCTTCGGGCGTGCCTAGATGCGGCGTCAGCACATTGTCGAGGAAGATCTCCCGGATCGCTGGATGTGCCTCCAGCGTGTCCGTTGCCGCTGGCGACAAAACCAGCCCGGGCAAAATCGCGTTGCAGCGAACGCCTGATTTGCCGTATGCGACCGCCATGCATTGGGTGAGTACATTGATGCCCGCCTTGGCAGTCGCATAGGCAAAGCGTGTGTTGTCACCGCTGGCGCCGTCCACCGACGAGACATTGACAATGGCGCCGCCCCCTGCGGCCAGCATGTGGGGCAAGGCGTGCTTGCTCGCCACCATGACCGAACGCAGATCGGCCTCCCAGGTTCTATTCCAAGTCTCGATGTCGGTTTGCAGCAGGTCGCGGTCGCGTTCGAGCAGCGACAAGTCGGCAGCGTTGTTGCAC
>VYEH01000197.1:0-5703 GCA_009843005.1 Pseudomonadota bacterium
GAGCAATTCCACCTGGCCGCGCATCGTGGCCGTGAACTGGGTGCCGCGGCGGTAGGTCGCTTCACCGGCGATTCGTTCGCCGTGCCCTGCCAGCGCGGCCCGGACGCCGGCCCAACCGCTGCGTCCATAGGCATCGGCCTGGTAGAAGACACCGATGCGCCGACGGCCGACCTGCACGAAATTCTCCACCAGCCCGGCGGTTTCCTGGGCGTATGAGGCGCGCAGGTTGAACGCAAATTCGCCGTAGGGCGGCTGGCGTTGAGGTTGCGCACCGGTGAACGGGAAAAACAGAAAGACATCCTCGTCCTGGAACTTCTTCAGGAGCGGCAGCACCCGGGTCACGGTGGGCGTCCCCACATAGCCGAACAGGAGAAACACCTGGTCTTCCAGCATCAGCTTCATGGTGTTGTTGACCGATGCATCCGGCTGATAGCCGTCATCGTAGAGCTTGAGGGTAATCCGCCGGCCCGAGATCCCGCCGGCGCGGTTGACATGCTCGAAATAGGCCCAGGCGCCTCGATACAACTCGATTCCGAGCCCCCTGGAGGGGCCGGAAAACGCCGCGGACATGCCCAGTATTATTTCGCTGTCCGTGACGCCGGCGCTCGCCGTTTCCGCAGAGGCCCGAAGCCAGGGCCAGGTCAGCCCACCGACTATGCTACCGCCGATCAGCGATCGCCTGGTAAACATCCCCATCCATCCACCACTGTTCGCATTCGTCCCTGCCGAATGCTTGTGGATTGCATTATTTCCGATCTAAGTACGTGTTTCCAGTCTCGCCTAACCGCGGCAGAATGTACGATGAGCAACGGCGCGCGCCTGTTGCCGTCATTTATATCGGGCGTTTCGAGGCGCGTCGGACCGGTCCACAAGGAGGCTGATCATGCGGCATCGAAAGCCCCTGACGGAACTTGCTACCCATGACGTGATCAATCAATCGCCGCCTCTTGGCGATATCAGTCTCTATGTATCCGACGCGGCGTTACGCGGTGCGGTGGAGGCCGGCGGCGGCGACCAGCAACATTCCCGCCTTGCGGAATTCGGCGAACAGTGCGGTACGGTGCGGACTCGGGAATGGGCGCGCCAGGCGAACGACAATCCGCCGCGCCTGAAATCCTTCGACCGCTACGGCAGACGTCTGGACGAAGTCGTCTTCCATCCCGCGTACCACCACTTGATGGAGTTGGGGTTGTCGAACGGTATTTCCGGATGTGCCTGGAGTGGCAAGCCTGCAGGCCATCTTCTTCACGGCGCGATGATGATCCTGATGACGCAGGCGGATGCGGGCGTGACCTGCCCGATGTCCATGACCTACGCGAGTATCGCGGCGCTGAGGGCAACTCCGGAGCTCGCCGGGACTTGGGAGCCGCGGGTAACCGCGCAACGATATGACCGGCGCTCCATCCCCGCGCGGGAAAAGAACGCAGTGACTATCGGCATGGCCATGACCGAAAAGCAGGGCGGCTCCGATGTGCGCAGCAATACCACCCGCGCGGAACGTGCCGGAGACGGCAACTACATCCTGACCGGCCACAAGTGGTTCTGTTCCGCACCCATGAGCGACGCCTTTCTGACGCTCGCGCAGGCCCCGGACGGCCTCACCTGCTTCCTGGTCCCCCGTTGGCGCCCGGATGGCGAACGCAATGCCATACGCCTCATGCGGCTCAAGGAAAAGCTGGGCGACAGGTCCAACGCGTCTGCGGAAATTGAATATCACGGCGCCTGGGCCCAGCGGGTGGGCGAAGAAGGCCGCGGCGTGCCCACCATCATCGAAATGGTCCAACTCACCCGGTACGACTGCGCACTCGGCTCCGCCGGCGGCATGCGCGCCGCTCTCGTTCGGGCGCTCTGGCATGCCGCCCATCGCCGGGCTTTCGGAAAGGCGCTGCTCGACCATCCGGCCATGCGGGCCGTATTGGCCGATCTCATCCTGGAGAGCGAAGCGGCGACGGCGCTCGTGTTGCGGGTCGGCGCAGGACTGGACCAAGCGACCGGGTGCGATCGGTCAGCGTCGAACGACCGGGCTACAGTGGGCAACCGGTCAGCAAACGTACGGGCAACCGCCTTTGTGCGGCTGGCGACGCCAGTCGCGAAGTACTGGATATGCAAGCGCCAGCCGGGATTCGTCTACGAGGCCCTGGAGTGCCACGGCGGCGCGGGATACGTGGAAGAGGGTCCCATGCCGCGCCTGTTCCGCCAGTCGCCACTGAACGCGATCTGGGAAGGCAGCGGCAACGTAAGCGCACTGGATATCCTGCGAGCGGCGGCACGTGAGCCGGACAGTGTTACCGCGGTGCTGGCCGAGCTGGACACTGCCGCCGGCCGGAACGCGTACTACGACGCGCACCTGGAAGGGATCAAACGTACGCTTGGGGAGGCCGCCTTGCCGGAACGAAGCGCCCGCGGTTTCGCACGGGACCTGGGACTCGGCCTGCAGGCAGCCGCTCTGCACTGGTCCGCGTCGCCGCCCGTGTTCGACGGATTTTGCTCACAGCGCCTCGACCCCTCGCGGCGGGGATTGCTCCACGGTGAACTTGTAGATGCGGTCGACCAGGAGTGGTTGATCGAGCGGGCACGCCGGGCGCTCGACGTCTGAACTTTCAGGTAGTCCCGAACGACCCTTTCGTCGGGTTAATTCCGGTCCGTAACGGCCCCCAGCGAGGCTGAACTGACCAGTTTTGCGTACTTGGCCAGCAATCCGCGAGTGGCGTTGGGCTGACGAGGCGTCCACTTTCGAAGTCGCGCCCGGAGTTCTTCTTCCGGTATCTCCAGATCGATCTTCTTCGTTTCGGCATTGATTGTAATCGGGTCACCGTCCCGCACCACCGCCAGCGGGCCGCCCACCGCGGCTTCCGGCGCCAGGTGCCCGACCACGAAGCCGTGACTGCCTCCCGAGAATCGGCCATCGGTGATCAGGGCGACCTTGTCGCCCAGCCCCCTGCCGATAATGGCGCCGGTGGGGCTGAGCATCTCGCGCATCCCCGGCCCGCCCCTGGGACCTTCATAACGAATCACGACCACGTCACCGGCCAGAACCACGCCGTCCAGGATGGCGCGCAACGCCTCCTCCTCCGATTCGAACACCCTTGCCGGACCGCTGAATTCGGTGCCCTCCTTGCCGGAAATCTTTGCAACCGCGCCCTCCTTGGCCAGGTTTCCGTACAGGATCGCCAGGTGACTGTCCGCCTTGATGGGGTCCGACAGCGGCCGAACGATGTTTTGCCCTTCCGGGTACGGCCGCACCTCAGCGAGGTTTTCCGCCAGTGTGCGGCCGGTCACCGTCAGGCAGTCGCCGTGCAGCAACCCGCTGTCCAGCAGTGTTTTCATCAACGGCTGAATGCCGCCGATTCGAATCAGTTCGGACATCATGTACCGCCCGCTGGGGCGCAGGTCCGCCAGGACCGGCACACGGGCGCCGAGACGGGTGAAATCCTCCAGGGTCAGATCCACCTGTGCGTCGTGGGCGACGGCCAGCAGATGCAATACTGCGTTTGTGGACCCGCCCAGGGCGATTACCGCGGTGATGGCGTTCTCGAACGCCTCCTTGCCGAGAATGTCGGACGGCGTGATGCCGCGTTCCAGGAGCCGCATCACGGCCCTTCCGGCGCGCTGGCAGTCAAGCCTCTTGGCTTCGGAGACGGCTTCCTGGGCGGAACTGTTGGCAAGGCTCATGCCCAGGGCTTCGATCGCGGAGGCCATGGTATTGGCCGTGTACATCCCGGCGCATGAGCCCGGGCCGGGTATGGCCGTGGACTCCACCTCATGGAGTTCCGCCTCGCTGATTCGCCCGGCGGCCACGCCGCCCACCGCCTCGAATACGGAAATCACGTCGCGGTGCTTCGGGCCCGGCTGTATCGTACCGCCATAGACGAATACCGACGGCCGGTCAAGCCTCGCCAGGGCCATCAGGCAACCCGGCATGTTCTTGTCGCAGCCGCCGATCGCAACCAGTCCGTCGAACGCTTCGGCAGCCGCCACGGCCTCGATGGAATCGGCAATCACTTCCCTGGATACCAGAGAGTAGCGCATCCCCTGGGTGCCCATGGAAATGGCGTCGGAAACGGTGATGGTATTGAACACGACGCTCTTGCCGCCGGCCTCGTCGGCCGCCGCACCGGCCAGTTTCGCCAACCCGTCGATATGCATGTTGCAGGGCGTCACCATGCTCCATGTGGAAACGATGCCCACCTGCGGTTTGGAGAAATCTTCGTCTTTGAAACCGACTGCGCGAAGCATGGCCCGGCTCGGGGCCTGCTCCAGGCCGTCAACGACCACGCGTGAATACCGCCTGGGATCAACTTCGCCGCGTTCGCGCGGCGTCTTTACAGCCATACCCGCTTCCCTGCCAGTGTCATTGGGGGCCGGCAGCCCGCAACGACAGTCGCGGATTGCTTGAGTGGTCGGGGCGACTGGATTTGAACCAGCGACCTCTTGCGCCCCATGCAAGTGCGCTACCAAGCTGCGCCACACCCCGACCGTTGCCTGCTCAACTCACCGTGCCATTGTCGCGGCACGTGTGCCGCATTGGTGTACAAGCCTCGCAGGCCAGACGCAAGTTTAGCGAAATGGGCAGGGTCCGGGATAGTCCGGAGTGCAGGAAATCGGCTATCGCCGCAGCAACCGCAGTACGTCCTCGAGTTCGGAGCGCACCTGACGGATGATCTGCTGGCTCTGGCTGAGGTCGGTGCGCGCTTCGTCGCCAGCCATTTTTTGCCGCGCTCCGCCGATGGTAAATCCCTCGGAGTACAGGAGGCTGCGGATCTGACGGATGATGAGGACATCCTGGCGTTGGTAGTAGCGGCGGTTACCACGGCGCTTCACCGGCTTGAGTTGCGGAAACTCCTGCTCCCAGTAGCGGAGCACGTGGGGCTTGACTGCGCACAATTCGCTGACTTCACCGATCGTGAAGTAGCGCTTGCCCGGAATCGGCGGAAGTTCCGCGTTATCCCCTGGTTCCAGCATATACCTCGACTCGAGTCTTCAGTTTCTGCCCGGGGTGGAAGGTGACCACCCGCCGCGCCGTAATCGGAATCTCTTCGCCGGTCTTGGGGTTGCGTCCCGGCCGCTGATTTTTGTCCCGCAGGTCAAAGTTGCCGAATCCGGACAGTTTGACCTGCTCGCCGCTCGCCAGCGATACCCTCAGATCCTCGAAGAACGTGTCCACCAATTCGCGCGCTTCCCGCTTGTTCAAACCGAGCTCGTTGAACAACGACTCGGCCATTTTCGCCTTGGTCAATGACGCCATGAATGACCGCCTATTCTCTTATGGTCGCCTTGAGATCGCGCTCCAGATGCCGCGTGGTGGATGCCACGATCCGATCCGCCTCCGTGTCGGTAAGAGTGCGCGATCTGTCCTGTAAAATCAAGCCCAAAGCGACACTTTTTCGGCCTGAATCTATCCCCTTGCCGCGGTAGATATCGAAAATCGTCACGTCGTTCAACGCGTCTCCGGCGGCCTGCAGGACGCACCGCAGCAACCGGTCGGAGGACACGTCGTCGTCGACCACCGCAGCAATATCGCGTCGCAACGAGGGAAACTTCGAATACTCCCTGTATCGGGGGACCCTGGCCCGGGCCGTCCTTTCCAGTTGCATCGCAAACAGGATCGCCGGCCGTTTCCAGCCCATTCTGCCCTGCAGGCGGGGATGCAGGACCCCCAGCCAGCCGGCGGCTTCGTCTCCCAGCATCAGGCGGGCACTCTGG
>VYEH01000197.1:5713-9763 GCA_009843005.1 Pseudomonadota bacterium
CTGTGCCCCGATCTCGCACAGACTCACCCGTGCCTGCTGACGGCTCCGGTTGTGCTGTGCAGCCAGCAGTAGCCCCGGCCAGAGCGAATGCCGCATGACTCCCATCTCCTGCGACAACGGATTCGTCAGGCTCACGTGGTCCGCACCGGGGTTGATCGCGTCGGCCAGGTCCCGATCGACGAAGCCGTAGGTCACCACCTCGGAGTATCCGCGTGAACTGAGCGCGTCAGCGATGCGCTCGGAGGGCAATTTCGTTTCCGTGGATAGCCCCACGTGTCGTGGGCTCTGCTCGGCAACCACGGGGATATTGTCGTAGCCGGTCAGGCGGCCGACCTCTTCCACCAGATCTTCCTCGATCTCCAGGTCGAACCGAAATTGCGGCGGCACCGCGGACCAGCCGTCTCGCTCGCGGGTCGCAACGATATGGAGCAGATCCAGCCGCGCGTCCACCTCGCCGGCCTCCAGGCTCGTTCCAAGAATCGTGTTCAACCGCACAAGCCGCAGCGAAACGGGTTTTCTCCGCGGCAACTGCTTCGCGGCCACCTCCTCGGCGAGCGGACCCGGCTCACCGCCGGCAATTTCCAGCAGCAACCCGGTCGCGCGTTCGATTGCCCGCCGCTGATGCACTGGGTCCACGCCTCGTTCGAAGCGCAGGGACGCCTCCGTGTGCAGGCCGAACCGCCGCGGCCGGCCCGCAATGGAGTCCGGCGAGAAGTAGGCCGATTCGAGAAAGACGTCCCGGGTGACTTCCGACACGGCCGTGCCCTGCCCGCCCATGATGCCTGCCAGTCCGATCGCGCCCGAATCGTCCGCGATCACCAGTACATCGGACTGCAGGGTGATGCGATTGCCATCCAACAGCATCAACGGTTCGCCGTCTACGGCAAAGCGGACCGAGATGCCGCCGGCAAGCGCGTGCAGATCGTAGCCGTGAAGCGGTTGGCCGAGTTCCAGCATCACGTAGTTCGTGACGTCCACCACCGGGTGCAGGGCCCGCAACCCCGCCCGTTCCAGGCGCAATCGAAGCCATTCCGGGGAACGGCACCCCGGCTCGATGTTGCGAATGACGCGGCCGGCAAATCGCGGGCACGCCGCGGGCGCGGCCAGCGTCACCGGAAAGGTATCCTTCACGGTGGCTGAAACCTCCGGCACCGCCGGCGGTTCCATGCGCGTACCATCGAGCGCGGACACCTCCCGGGCGATGCCCAGGACGCTGAAGCAGTCGCCTCGATTGGGCGTGATGTCGAAGTCGAGAACGACGACGCCCACCCCTGCCGCTTCGTCCGTGTCCGCCAGCCGCACGGATTCGACTTCCAGGCCGCCAAGGGTCAACTGCCTGGCAAGCTGCTCCGGGTCCAGGTCCCGCTGAAGCATTTCCCCGAGCCATTCGATATCGATACGCATGACTCGACCCTCAGCGGAACTGCTCGATGAAGCGCAGATCGTTTTCGAAGAAGCGTCTCAAGTCCCCGACGCCGTAACGCAGCATGGCCAGGCGTTCGACGCCCATACCGAACGCGTAGCCGGTAAACTTCTCCGGGTCCACATTCACGTGCCGCAGCACATTCGGGTGCACCATGCCGCAGCCGAGAATCTCCAGCCACTTCCCGGATTCGGAACGTATGTCCACCTCCGCGGACGGCTCGGTGAACGGGAAATAGGAAGGCCGGAACCGTAATTCGACGTCGCGCTCGAAAAAGCTGGACACGAATTCGTACAGGACGGACTTCAGGTTGGCAAAACTGATACCCGTGTCCACCGCCAGCCCTTCCACCTGGGTGAACATGGGCGAATGCGTCTGATCGTAGTCCCGCCGGTACACACGTCCCGGCACGATAATGCGAATCGGCGCGCCTTCCGAACGCATCGCTCGAATCTGCACCGGCGAGGTGTGGGTTCGCAGGACGTGGCCGGTATCCAGGTAGAAGGTGTCATGCATCGCCCGCGCCGGATGGTTTTCCGGAATATTCAGCGCGGTGAAATTGTGAAAGTCGTCTTCCACCTCCGGCCCGCTGCGCACCCCGAATCCGGCGGCAGTGAATATGTCGACGATCCGTCGCTGCGTTCGACTCACCGGATGCAGCCCCCCGACGGGCTGACCGCGGCCGGGCAGGGTGACATCGACCCGGTTGGCGAGTTCCGCTTCCATTTTCGCCGCTTCCAGCCATTCGCGGCGAGCGGCGATCAGATCGACGACAGCCTGCTTGACTCGATTGATCTCGCGGCCGGCGGAGGCCCGTTGTTCCACGGGCAGCTTGCCGAGCCCCTTGAGTTTAGCGGTGATCAGGCCCTTGCGCCCAAGATACTTGACGCGAACCGCGTCCAACGCAGCCAGGTCGCCGGCTGCCTGAAGGGCGGCCCGCGCCTGTTCAAGCAGTCCGGCCGGTCTGGCCACGGGAAGTGCCTTGAGGTGGTCCGCTTCGGTCAGGACGCCAGCGCGTCCCTGGCGGCTTTCGCAATGGCGCCGAACGCCTCCGGATCGTGGACCGCGATATCGGCCAGAACCTTTCGATCCACATGGATATCGGCGCGCTTGAGGCCGTTTACCAGACGGCTGTAGGACAGGCCGTGAAGGCGTGCGGCGGCATTGATACGCGTGATCCACAACGCCCTGAACTGGCGCTTGCGCTGCCGGCGATCGCGGTAGGCGTACTGTCCGGCCTTGATGACCGCCTGCTTGGCCACCTTGAATGTGCGGCTGCGGGCGCCATAGTATCCCTTCGCCTTGCGCAGGATTTTCTTGTGGCGCGCCTTGGCGACGACACCGCGTTTGACTCTAGCCATGACTCACCTCAGCTATAGGGCAGCAACTTGCGGACCGCCTTGTTGTCCGCATCGGCGATCTGCAGGGTCTTTCCGAGTTGTCGCTTACGCTTCGAACTCTTCTTTGTCAGGATGTGGTTGAGGTGGGACTGGCTACGCTTGTAGCCTCCCTTTCCGGTACGGCGGAACCGCTTGGCGGCTCCGCGATTGGTCTTCAGCTTGGGCATTGCCCTCTCCTTCCGGATGACAGCGGTCTGCGCTAGTGCCTCTTCGGCGCGATAATCATCACCATCTGCCGGTGTTCAAGTTGCGGAAACTGCTCAACGTTGCCGTATTCCGCCAAGTCCCTCTGCACCCGTTCAAGCAGCTGAACGCCGAGCTCCTGGTGCGCCATTTCCCGTCCCCTGAAGCGCACTGTCACCTTCGTCTTGTCTCCCGAGGTGAGGAATCGAACCAGATTGCGCAACTTGACCTGGTAGTCGCCTTCCTCCGTACCTGGCCGGAACTTGATCTCCTTGACGTGAATCTGTTTCTGCTTGCGCCGCCCCAACTGCGCCTTCTTGCGCTGCTCGAATACGAACTTGCCGTAATCCATGATCCGGCACACCGGGGGGTCCGAGTTCGGCGCGACCTCCACCAAGTCCAGACTCGCGTTCTGCGCATACTCCAGCGCGTCGTCGATGGGCATGATTCCGACTTGTTCACCGTCCGAACTGATCACGCGGACCTGCAGGGCGGTGATTTCGTCGTTGCGTCGAATACGCTTCGTTTGAACGATAGTTTGTGCTCCCTGTAACGTGAACCCGTAATGAATAGCGGCCGTGGCGCCGGTCGAGGACAATCGCTGCCACTCGCCTGGGCCGACGGCCGTCTGACTTTCAGCGCCCGTAGCCGGATCATTCTACCACCACGGGCGGGCCGTGATTGTAAGTCCCGGCTCAGGCCCTTACAAGCGCAAAATCAGGCCCAACGGGGACATTTGAAAACCGGGATCGGAGAAACGGGGGCCGCGGCCCCCGTTTCCGTCAAGTGGTAGGCGCGAGTGGGATCGAACCACCGACCCCCACCATGTCAAGGTGGTGCTCTACCGCTGAGCTACGCGCCTGCGGTGCGAACCATAACCATTTCCGGTCGATCTACTCAAGTAGGCCTGCCTGCCGTGCCTCGCCAATTTCATCACGGAGTTTCGCCGCTTCCTCGAATTCCAGATCCCGGGCGTGCCGGTACATGCGTCTTTCCAACGCCTCGATTCGACGCACGACCTCCTGTGGACTCATCCTCTCGTAG
>VYEH01000197.1:9773-11019 GCA_009843005.1 Pseudomonadota bacterium
CGCGCCCCTTCCATGATGTCGGGAACCGGTTTGAGGATGGACTTCGGCTGGATGCCGGGGGCTTCGTTGTAGGCCAGCTGCTTGTTGCGGCGGCGCTCCATTTCCGCCATCGCCCTTTCCATTGACCCGGTCACCCGATCCGCATACAGGATCGCCATACCTCGTATGTTCCGCGCGGCTCGGCCAACTGTTTGAATCAGCGACCCCTCCGAGCGCAGAAAGCCTTCCTTGTCAGCATCGAATATCGCCACCAGGGAAACCTCCGGCATATCAAGACCTTCGCGCAACAGGTTAATCCCCACCAGGACATCGAATTCACCCAGGCGCAGATCGCGGATGATCTCCGTGCGTTCCACGGTGTCGATATCCGAATGCAGGTACCGCACTCGGGCGCCATGTTCCTGTAGATAGTCCGTGAGGTCCTCGGCCATCCGTTTCGTCAGGGTGGTGATGAGTACCCGTTCCTTGAGTTCCGCCCGGTCCGTGATCTCCGAGAGCACGTCATCGACCTGGATGCCGGCCGGCCGTACATCGACCTCCGGGTCCACCAGCCCGGTGGGACGCACCACCTGCTCCACCGCCTGGTCCGCGCGGTCCCGCTCGTAAGGGCCGGGCGTTGCCGAGACGAAAATGGTCTGCGGCGCCAGATGCTCGTACTCGTCAAAGCGGAGCGGTCGATTGTCCAGCGCGGCAGGCAGGCGGAAGCCATACTGCACCAAAGTCTCCTTGCGGGATCGATCGCCGCGGTACATCCCGCCGAGTTGCGGAATTGTGGCGTGGCTTTCATCGACGAACAGCATCGCGTCCAGCGGAAGGTAGTCGAACAGCGTGGGCGGAGGTTCCCCCGGGTCGCGGCCGGAAAGGTAGCGCGAATAGTTCTCGATGCCGGCGCAGTAGCCGACTTCCATGATCATTTCCAGGTCGAAGCGAGTTCGTTGCTCGAGCCGTTGGGCTTCAACGAGCCGGTCGGCTGAACGCAGTGCCTCAAGGCGCTCCCTGAGGTCGTCGCGGATCATGTCCACGGCCGCCAACAGGGTCTCCCGGGGCGTGACATAGTGGGTCTTGGGATAGATCGTCGCACGGGGAACCGGGCGGTCGATCGCGCCGGTCAACGGATCGAAGAACATGATTTCCTCGATCTCGTCGTCGAATAACTGCACGCGTACCGCCTCGCGCTCCGATTCCGCGGGAAATATGTCAATTACGTCCCCGCGAACGCGGTACGTACCCTGGCGCAGGTCCATTG
>VYEH01000197.1:11029-11649 GCA_009843005.1 Pseudomonadota bacterium
CTCCGCAAGCCGGCGAAGGATTTTTCGTTGGTCGATCCGCTCTCCCCGAACCAGGTGCAGAACCATGCCGTGATAAGCCTTCGGGTCGCCCAGGCCAAAGATGGCCGACACCGTTGCGACGATGACCGTGTCACGGCGTTCCAGCAATCCCTTGGTGGCCGAAAGCCGCATCTGTTCGATGTGCCGGTTGATGGAGGCGTCCTTTTCGATGTAGGTATCGCTGGACGGCAAATAGGCTTCCGGCTGGTAGTAGTCGTAGTAGGAAACAAAATACTCCACCGCGTTGTGCGGGAAGAATTCACGCATCTCGCCGTAGAGCTGCGCGGCAAGCGTCTTGTTGTGGGCCAGGATCAGCGTCGGGCGCTGAAGGGCGGCGATCACGTTGGCCATGGTGAAGGTCTTGCCGGAGCCGGTAACCCCCAGCAGGGTCTGTCGGTTCAATCCGGCCTGGATGCCGTCCACCAGCGCAGCGATGGCCTCGGGCTGGTCCCCCGCAGGCTCAAAGTCTGCGACAAGCTCGAACGGTTTGGCCTGCACTTCTCTCGCACGTAACCGAAGCCAGGGCGAAAGATTAAGGCCCATGTGGTGCAATGAAAAGCAGTATGGCCATTGCCCGAAAC
>VYEH01000267.1 GCA_009843005.1 Pseudomonadota bacterium
ATCCCGTGGCGACCATGCAGACGATGGCGCAATGAAGAACTGGTTGCAGGCCATCTACAGGATTCGCTCGCGGATATCCACCCAGCTCTATCTCACCATCGGCGGCGCGGTGGTCCTGACGGTCTCGGCCAGCCTGGTGGGCTGGTTCCTGCTCAACCGGGTGGGCGAGGTTCAGCAAGCCGTCAACGAAGGCAGCGTGCCGGAGCTTGCGGCGGCGTTCGGCGTGGCGCAGTACAGCAGCGCGCTGGTTGCGGCCGCGCCCCGCCTGGCGGCCGCGGCAACGCAGGACGATTTCCGCGAAGTCATGGTCGACATCAGCGCGTCCCATGCGGCGTTCGAGGAGCAACTGGCCGTGCTCGAAGTCATGGAGGCGGGCCAGGCGCCGTTCAATCGCATCCGGGCGCATTCCGACACGCTGATCTCCAACATCACCGCGCTGCGCGACGAAGTGGCTGCGTCGTTTGAGCTGATGCAACGCAGGGAAGCCCTGCGCCTGGAGCTGGAGGAACTGCGCGTCCGTCTCGACGGCATCATGATTCCCGCCATCGACGACCAGCTCTTCTACACCATGACCGGCTACCGGGACCTGGGCATTCCGCCGGAACCTCGGCCCGAGCATTTCTCGGAAAACGAGTTCGGACGCTATCGCTACCTTGCCGAGCTTCAAGCCGACGCGACGTTGTCCACGCAACTGCTGGCGAGCGCGTTCACGCTCACCGAAGCGTCGCTGGTGGAACCCCTGCGGGAGCGCTTCGAGGCCGTGGCCAGCCGCATCGAGCGCAACCTGTCCGATCTTCAGGCATCCCCGCTGCACGACGAACTGGCGCCTGTCTTCGCCCGGCTCATCGATTTGGGACTCGGCCAGGCGAGCGGCTTCAACCTGCTGGTTCTGGAACTGCAACTGGGCGAACGCCAGCTCGAACTGCTCGAAGGCAACCAGGCCATCGCCATCGACCTGGTCGCCGAAGTCGACGGCCTGGTGAACACGGCCCAGACGAACACCGAGGACGCCACCATGGCCTCGGAGAATGCGATCCTCACCGGACGCAATCTGCTACTGGCCATCAGCGCCGTCAGCGTGGGCAGCGCGCTGCTCATCGCCTGGCTGTTCGTCGGCCGCGTGCTGCTGTTCCGCCTGGAGCAATTGTCCCGCTGGATGCGGCGTATGGCGGGCGGCGACCTGGAAACCACCGTGGACATCGGCGGCAACGACGAAGTGGCCGACATGGCGGCGGCGCTGGAAGTGTTCCGCCGCCATGCCCTGGAGGTGCAGCGCCTGAACCTGGTGGAGAAACTGGCGGACGAACTGAAGGGCAAGAACGAGCAGTTGGAATCGGTGCTGGAAGACCTGCGCCAGGCCCAGGACCAGATCGTGATGCGCGAGAAACTCGCGGCCCTTGGTGAACTGACCGCGGGGGTGGCGCACGAAATCAAGAACCCGTTGAATTTTGTCAAGAATTTCTCGGAAGTTTCGGAAGAACTCATCGACGAACTGAAGGAAGCGCTTGAAGATGTCGCCGAGCAGATTCCGGAGGACGATCGCTCCTACATCGACGAGATAACCGGCGACCTGACCGGCAATCTGCAGCGGATTCAGTCCCACGGCGAGCGCGCCAACCGCATCGTACACGACATGCTGCAGATGGGCCGGGGCTCGGGCGATCTGCAACCCACCGACATCAACGGCCTGCTGGACGAATACGCGCGGCTTGCCTACCACAGCGCCCGGGCCAGCGACTCCGAATTCCAGCTCGACATCCTGCGGGATCTCGATCCCGAAATGGGGGATGTGGACGTGATTCCCCAGGATCTCGGCCGCGTCTTTCTCAATATGGTCGGCAACGCGTGTTACGCCACCGACGAGAAGCGCAAGGCCGGGGAAGTCGACGGATACGAGCCCACCATCTCGCTCAAGACCCGGCGCGGCGAGGAGAATATCGAGATACACATCCGGGACAACGGCAGCGGGATGCCGCCCCATGTCGTTGAAAAGATATTCAATCCCTTCTTCACCACCAAGCCCACCGGCGAGGGCACGGGCCTTGGCCTTGCCATGTCCAGCGACATCGTGCGCGAGCACGGCGGCACCATCCAGGTGGAAACCGAGCCCGGCGAGTTCACGGAGATGATCATCGAATTGCCGCTGGAACCGCCGCTCAAGCAGGCGGAAGAGGGCGCTTGAACGGTGGAACCGCCGCAGAAAAAGGCTGGGGTGGGTACTCGACCGGTTTGTTGCATAATGGCGCGCGTTGGAACCGTCGCCACGGAAAGCGCAATCCGATGAACAGGCGACCATGATGATTGGGCGAACAGGATGAGCTGGCGAATTTGCGGTGCTGTTGACGTTCTGGCCCGGACCGCATTTACGGTCGTTGGGCGAGTATTGTCCGCACCCGTTGTCCTGGCGTTACTTGCAGCCTTTGCCCTGACCTTGGCCGCGCCCGTTGCCAAGGCTCAGTCGGGGGCGTCGGGGCTGCGGGAAATGGTCGCCAATGGGACGACTTCGCTCCGCGTGCGCTATCGGCTGGAGCACGTAGACCAGGCCAACTTCGACGAGCAGGCGCTCGCGTCCACCGCGCTGGGGCGCTGGACCTGGAATTCGGATCAGGACAATCCGTGGACGGTTGGCCTGGAAGCCGATTATGTGTTCTACGCCGGCATCGAGGACTTCAATTCCACCACCAACGGCAAGACTCAGTTTCCCATCATCGCCGACCCCGATGGCGGCGATCTCAACCAGGCGTTCCTCAAATACGCCGGTGAAGGGTTGACCGTCACGGCCGGCCGACAGCGCATCAACCTGGGTACCCAGCGCTTCGTGGGCGGCGTCGCCTTCCGGCAGAACGAACAGACCTACGATGCCCTGCGGGTGCAGTTGTCCCGCGGCGATGCGATGCTGGACTACAGCTACGTGAACAACATCAACCGGATCTTCGGGCCGGGCGACGGGCTGCAACCCGGGGACTGGTACGGCGACACCCACCTCCTGCGCGGCTCCCTGCAGACGGCGCCTGACCAGGAGATCGTTGCATTCGCGTACCTGTTCGACCTCAGCAATGACAACGGTCCGGACAATTCAAACGCCACCTACGGCGTTTCCTACCGCGGCGAATTCGACCTCGCGACCGTGGATGTCACTCTTTCCCGGCAATCCGAGTGGGCCGAAAACCCGCTGACCTATGATGCGCCGTTGTACACGTTCCGCAGCGATTTCCCGCTGGGCGGGGAGACGGTCCTGACGTTTGGTTACGAAGTGCTCGGCAGCGACGACGGCCGCAGGTCGGTGCGCACGCCACTGGCGCCCATGCACGCCCGCCTCGGCTGGCCCGACAAGTCCCTCATCGCGCGGCCGGACGGCGGCAGGGACGCCTGGTTCATCATCGCCGGCAACCTCGGCGGCGCGAGGCTCATCGGGGTTTACCATGACTTCAGCGCCCACGAGGGCGGGAGGAGCTACGGTTCGGAACTCGGTTTCGACATCACCTATACGCTCACGAACCGGGTCGGCCTGGAGCTCAAGTTCGCCAGGTACGACGCAGATGGCTATGACACGGATACGACCAAGGTCTGGTTCATGGTGGGGTACTCGTTGTAACGCCGCAGCGCCCCGGGCAAGACAGTCGTATTGATTCAGTTTTAGCGCGGTTGAACTGAATCGCGCATGGCCTGCGTGGTTTGGCATTGAAAAGTCATTCAATTGGGACGCAATAGTGTGCGCACCGAAGATAGTCGTACAGGTGGCGGTAATCCCTTGAGACGACACGTTGCCGCTTCATCGCGACACTTCGTGAGAGGGGGGTTCCCGCTATCCCTCGCCGGGATTCTCATTCTCAATCCGCTCCCTGGCCTATACGCTCAGTCGGAGGTCCCGTTCGCCCAGTCCGATGCCGCGATTGAGGAAGTCGTCGTCACCGGTTCGCGCCTGCGCCGCGATCCGCTGACCGAACGGGCCCCGATCACGGCGCTGGGCAGGGACCAGCTCGAGCGCACCGGGCTGACCAACCTGGGCGACGCGCTGCAGAACCTGCCCATCACCGGGTCCGCGCCCAATTCGCAGTTCAATGTGCCGGGCAATTCCGGCTTTCCCCAGGACGGCGCCGGCATCGGTGCGGGTTCGGTGCAGGTGTCGTTGCGTAACGTGGAGGCCAAGCGCACCCTGGTGCTGGTGGACGGCCGCCGCTGGGTGGCCGGCGCGTCGGCTTCCGGCGTGCCCAGCCACGTGGACCTGAACACGATCCCCGACAACGTCATCGAGCGGGTCGAGATCCTGCAGGACGGCGCTTCTGCCATCTACGGCTCCGACGCCATCGGCGGGGTGGTCAACATCATCACGGACCGGAACTTCAACGGCCTGCGGTTCGATCTGCAGACCGGCGGCTATCTCGGGGAGGGCGACGGTGAGTCCACCGAAGCCGGGCTGAAGTGGGGCGCGGGCAACGCCAATACCCACCTGGTGCTGAGTGCCAGCTACCGCGAAGAGGGTGGGATCGAAACGGCCGCCCGGGCGCGGTCGGCCTTCCCGAATCCCGACGCGACCAGTTGCGACGTGCCCGGCACGCTGTGCTCGTCGTTCACGCCCCAGGGGCGGTTCGTGTTCGGACCGAACTATGCCGGCGGCGCCAGCGTGACCCTGAACGACGGCGTCCTGAACGACGGGGGGGCTAACATTCCGGACTTCGATCCCGCCGATCCGTACGGGGGGGATTTCCACGCATTCACCGCTGCGGACCGCTTCAACTACAACGGCCCCGGCTTTAACTACCTGCGCACGCCCAACGAACGGGTCAACCTGTTCGCCAGCGCCCGGCACGGGATCGGGGCGGACACCGAACTTTTCGCCACCGTCTCGTACACAAACCGCTCGTCGGCGACCAAGGCGGCGCCCGAACCGCTCTGCCTGGGGCCGGGTTGCGGGAGCCGAATCACCGACCGGTTCTTTATTTCGGCGGACAACCCCTACAATCCCTTCGGTGTCGACCTGTCGCCGGCAGCCGGGACGCTGGCCTTCTTCGGCCGCCGCCCGCTGGAATCGGGCCCGCGTCTGTTCTATCAGGACGTGGATACGTATTTCGGCACCCTTGGCGTTGAAGGCACGTGGTCGCTGGGCGGCCGCGACCTGTTCTGGGAGGCGTACGGCAGCTACGGCGAGAACCAGGGATTCCAGGAAAAATACAACTCTCACAACGCTGCCAAACTGCAGGTGGCGCTGGGCGACCCGGACGTCTGCGCCGCCACCCCCGGTTGTGTGCCGTTCAATTTCTTCGGTGGGCAGGGGCCCGACGGGACGGGATCGTTCACACGGGAAATGCTCGATTTCGTCACTTACACCCAACGGGATTTCAGCGACCAGACCCTGGGCAACGCCGCATTCAACGTCACCGGTGAACTGTTTTCGATGCCCGCCGGTGAGGCAGGTATTGCGGCTGGGATCGAGTATCGCGACCATGACGGCTCGTTCCGCCCGGATCCCATCGCAGAACGCGGCGAGACCGCGGGAATTCCTTCAGGGCCGACCCGCGGAGGATTCAGCGTCACGGAATTCTATGGCGAACTCAGCATGCCGCTGGTGGATGCCGGCTCGCGCTACTGGGAACTGAACCTGGCGGCCCGCAACTCCGACTACAGCACTTTCGGGTCCGAAGCCACCTACAAGGTCAATACGCTGTTCACGCCCGTCGAATCGGTGACCCTGCGCGGATCGTTCTCCACCGGATTTCGCGCCCCGGGGATCGGCGAACTGTTCGGCGGCGCCGCCCGGGAGGACTTCCTGTTTCTCGATCCTTGTGCCGATGTCCTGGGGCAGTACGGATCGGCCGACGGCGGACGCGACGCGCCTCAGCCGCAGGCCATCGTCGCCAACTGCGCCAGCCTCGGTGTGCCGCCGTCGCTGCTACAGACCAATCCGCAACTGTCCGCAGTCTCCGCAGGAAACGCCTCGCTTTCGCCGGAAACCTCCGACTACTTCACGGCCGGGCTCGTCTGGAGCACGCAGCCTGCCGCCGACTGGATCGAGCGCTTTACGGCATCGGTGGACTAGTACGACCTGCGCATCGACGATGCCATCCAGGGGCGCAGCCCGGGCGATGTCATCTTCGCCTGCGTCGCCACGCTGGACCCGTTGTTCTGCGACCTCGCGCCCCGGCTGGAGAACGGTGTGCTGGACGTGGTCGACAATCGGCTGCAAAACATCGGCAGCATCGAGGCCAGCGGCCTCGATGCTGCGCTGGCCTATAGCGGTCCGGAGAGTCGACTCGGTCGGTTTGACGCGAGCCTCTCCGCCACCTTCCTGAACAGCTATTCCGAACGCACTGCAAACGTCGACGGAACGGAGACCACCACGGAGCGCGCCGGTACGCACACCGACGAGACATTTCAGCGCGCGTTTCCCAGGCTGCGCTGGGTGACGACGCTGGACTGGACCCGGGACCGGTGGGCCGCGGCGTTCGGCCTGCGTTGGACCGACGGGATGACACTGGACGGCGGAACGCAAATGGATTCGGCGCTATTTTCCGATCTGCGCCTGAGCTATGTTCCACCGGTGGCCGGCGACGGGTGGACGATTTCACTGGGCTTCAATAACCTATTCAACGAGGATCCGCCGGTATGTTTTCCCTGCGGCGTCAACGGCATGAGCCTGGTGGTGCACGATCTACCGGGGCGCGTGGGGTATCTTCGGGTGACTTACGCCGGGGCGTCTGATCTCCGATAGTCAGGCGTTGCCTTGCCGAACGGTCCGGTCACACCCTTGACGCAGTCCTGCGACAGCCCGAACTACGGACTGCAGTCAAAGGGCTGCACAAAGGCCCCGGGTTGATACTGCCACCACTTGCTGGCTACCGTCGGCGCTAGGTTCGACTCCGGATCGACCAGGGTTGCCGTGTACAGAAGTCGATTGTGGTCGGCACTGAGCTGAAATGTCTCGTAGAACTGGATGGGCGAGTCGCTTCCCTCGAACGTGGTGGTCACCAGGAGCCTGTCGCCGTCCATGCGGCCGGTTGAATACCCGAGGTTGTTCGTGTGAGTACCGGGATCCTCGTGAGGGATGCCCATGTGAACTTCACGAACGGTGTCGAACTCTTCTGCGTGGATGACGACGATGTCGCCGTTGTCGATCAACTGGATGGGATAGGGCGCCCCCATCTGCGACCACAGGTCCTTGGAGGCGCAACCGCCTGAACCCCGCTCTGTCCTGTAATCGATGCTGAACTGTCCACCCGGGAATCTCAGCGCCTGATGGCTGCCTTCGCCACCGTAGACCGTGGTCCAGACCGAAAAGATCGAGGTCGGTCGATTGGCAAATTCCTCTTCGACCACGCGGCCATGCAAACGGTCGGTGTTGCCGACCCGGGTGGCGTCCGGCCAGCGTGGTTCGGCCGTGCGCAGGAATATGACTTCGCGGTTATCCGGCAGCAGCAGGTGGTTCATGAAGATATCGTCATCGCGGCTGCGCGAACGGTAGCCGGCGACTCGCACCCGGGTGCCCACGGCGAGCAGGTCTTCAGTCACGTTCATTCGGGTCAGGGAGGCGACGGAGTTGCTCTCCGTGGTATAGACCATTTCGTCCGCCGTGCCCTCATCGACGGTGAAGCTGACCCGCACGTGAGGGTTTCTCCACTGAATCGAGCTGATCACGCCTTCGATCTCGATGTCGGATTCCACGTCGTACAGCGCGGACCAGTTGTGGTGTGCCGAGGCATGGTTGGCCATCAACAGCAGACTTGATGCGATCAGCAGTCTTTCCATCTTCATTTGCAAGCTCCTTTGACTACCGCTCCAGTGGTGAGCCTTATTCACCTCACTCGGGTCGTTGATTGTTTTCGCCGCTCAGGTTGACGCAGTCGAACGGCCGATAGGGTTCGGCGGCGATATCCGATACGTTTCGACCGGTGTATGGCTTCGCCAGGTAGAGCGAGTCCAGTACCGTGTAGTCGCGGATCAGCGTCTGGTTCTCCTCGTCATAATAAAAGCGCTCCATGACTTGCGCCTGATCGCTCATCATCACTTCGGCCAGCGGTATGAGTGCCCGCTCCGAAAGTCCAATGGTATTCACAACCAGGACATCGTCTTCCCACCAGCCGATCGAATGGCCTTCGACGCTTGGTGCAATGTCCTCTGGATGGCTGGCGTTAAGGAATACCGTTCGATCCATCTCGAGATAGCCGAGGCGCAGAATTATCCGGTCGTCGTCCTGCCGAACGTCGTTGACGTGCGACTGCCGATACCAGTCGGTGATGATATTACCGCTCTCGCAGTTGATCACCGGATTGTCGAATCGGACGTCGAAGCCTTCCGAGGCAGCCAATCCCGCTTCGGTCGGCTCGGGCCGTCCGTTCATCAGGATTCCGCCCGCACCGCCGCCTTCTCGGGAAACCCATGCCCCGCTGATGTTGGGCTGCCCATTCTGGAGGTATCTCGGGCGAGGTGCCGCGCTGCCCGGATCGGCGACGGGTCTGACGTCTGCTTGCTGGGTATCCCGGGTGCTGATGACGCGACCGTCCTCAAAGGTGATCGACTCCATGGCGCAAGAGTTGTCTTCCCGGCGCGCCCTGGCCCCCTCGATCTCGATACTCTGTCCGGGAACGAGCGTTTCCGGCGTCCAACCCTGGCGTCTGAGGAGCGTCGCTCCCGAGAGTTCGCAACGCCACGGGACGATCTCGCCATTGGCGTCGATGGCGTCGAAGTACACGTAGGCATGGGGGTTGACGAACCGCAGTTCCGTCACGATGCCACTCACCCTGACCGGGTCGTCCGGGTCGAAGTGGGGCGCCGAGCCGTGATGCGCGCGCAATGGCGCCGACGCGCCCAGCAGCAGGATCGCTGCAGCCGCACAAGCGTAATTCCGCATCGAATACTCCTGTCTCTATCGCCTGGCCAGCTGTCTCCTCCAGAGCGGTTATGAGAAGAATATGTCCGGCACGCCGAGCTGGAGCGCCATCCCGAGGTCATCGCCGAAGAACCAGCCGGTGTCCCAGCGGGCGCCGTCGAAGGTCATGATGCCCACTTCGGCGGCCTCGATGTGAGTATTGGTCGGCGGGATGCCGTACAGGCTGTTCGCGTTCGTGCCGCTCAGCCTGAACTGGATCCAGACGGTGTCGCCCTCGGCGAGCACGAAATCGACCTTGTCCTGGCGGTCCGGAAATGCCTGACCGATGTTCTGGTCGCCCAGGTTGTTCGCGTTGCCGTAGTCGACGAGGTGCTTGAATCCGCCGCGCAGATACACGTCGTAGGGCCGTCCGGGCCGATCGGGCAAGACGCCCGGAGGAGGAAACTCCGACTTGTAGGCCGACACCACCACCTTGTTGCGATATGTCTGTGAGTCCACCGGCGCTGCCAGGATTTCGTCAAGGGTTGCCTGGCCGGGACGCGACTGGGTCGCCGGCGCCGGTACGATGCGTTGACCGTCCTGCCGCGCGGGAAGCCCCACGCCCAGTTGCCTCAGCAGTTCAACCTCGTCCGCCATGAACCAGGCTTCGACGATCTTCCCGTCTTCGAGCCTGAACGCGCCGACTTCGGTAATGTCGATGGTTCTCCCGGTCGCCGGGATGCCGAAGAAATTACCTTCGTGCGTCCCCTGTACCCGGAATCGCATACCGACCCTATCCCCATCCGCGATCATCAGGTCGATGGTGTCGGTTCGGTCGGGAAACGCCGTGCGCACGGGTTGGGCTTCCTCCGCCAGTTCGGACCCGGCCGCGTTCGCTGCCAGGTTATCGAACCCGGCTCGGAGCCGCCTGTAGTCCGGGGACTGCACCTCGGCGAGTACCTGTTCGTATTCGTCGGTTCCCTGCGATTCCTTGAAGCGTCGGACAACGGCCTTGTTGTGCGCCTCCTCCTCCGTGGTGTCCTGCGCGGAGGCCAGCCGCATGCCGGGAAGGCCCAGGCCAATGTAGGCGCCGGTTGTCAGGCTGTTTCTCAGGAATTTTCGTCTTGTGGCCATTCTTCTCTCCCCTCGTCTGCCGCAATCCGTTTTCGAACCGCCCTCAAGGGACGGACGCGTCAATTTCGCGAATCAGGTCGATCTGGAACTCGCGGAGCGCTCGGGATGGCGTTACGGAGAGAAACACGGCGACAACGTTTGATTCCATATTTACGTATACACGTTGTCCAAAGTGTCCTTGCGCGACGAACTCACCGCTATTGTCATCAAGCACCCGAAAGTGATTGCGGTAGAACTTGACGTGAGGACGATTCGCGGCTTGTTCGGACGCCCGCCATGCCCTTAACGCTTGTTCGTCGCCATAACGCACATCGCGCACCCACTCCACGGGAACGATTTGCTCCCCATTGAAGAACCCTTCATTTTCGAGCATGAGCCCAAAACGCGCGAAGTCCCTGAGAGTTCCGCTGAATCCGGCGGTGGCAAATCCGTGACCACCGGGATCGACTGCGATCAGCCCGTCGCGCTCTGCGCCTATCCTGGACCAGATACGCTCCGAAAATACCTCTTGCCAGTTCCTCCCTTCCAGCCTGGAAATGATCCACCCGAGGATTTCCGTATTGCCGGGGCTGTACAAGCCTACTTCGCCGTGTGGCCCCGCATTCTCCACCGATTTCAGGAACTCCAGCGTATTACTGAACGGAAAGTCGTCAGGCCGCGACTGAAAGCCGCCAGCCCTGGAATTCAAATCCACTTGTGACGTGGGATCGAGTCTGTCGGCACTCCAGACAACGTTGGACGTCATGTCGAGGACTTGCCGAATGGTCGCATCCGCAAATCCCGACCCTTCAAGTTCCGGCAGGTAGTGAACGACCGTCTGCGACAGGTCAATCCGGCCTTCGTGAACCAGAAGGCCCACAAGCGACCCGATCAGGGACTTGGTTACCGAGAATGCGATGTGGCGACGATCCGGCGTAAACCCGTTGTAATAGGCCTCAACGCGGACAACGCTGTCCTTGACGAAGATAAACCCGTCGACACCGAGTTCATGGAGAATCTCGCGCAGCGGGTGTTTGCTCGCGTCAGGGGCCGTAAAGGACTCATGCATAACGCCGGTGTCGGCGTATGAAAGCGGCAAGACAGGGCCTGTGCCGCGGCTCACAAAATCCGTAGGCAATATCTTGCTGACATTTTGAAACGACCACTTGGCTTTTTCCGGGTCGAGCGCCCATGAGTGATCGCTGTCGACGATCTTGTCCGGGCGCGGCGGTAGCTCCCGCATGTAGGCCGATTGATTGTCGCTTTCAACTATTTCGTAGCCGGGTTCGACCGATGCCGTTTGCGAGTTGCCGTTGTACGATGCGAAAAGAATTGCCGCGCCGAACAATGCCGGTGTCCAGCGGCAACTGGATGCCACTTGTCGGAGAGCTGGAGGCCAGGGAGTCATGCGCTAGCCCAATTCAACTTCTGAAACGAGGATTCCATCCCCATCGCAGTACACCCAGGTACCAGGATCAAACGTAACGCCACCGAATTGAATCGACACGTCGACTGCCCCTTCACCCTGCTTGGCGCTTTTTGCCGGGTTGACTCCCAATGCCTTCACGCCAAGGTTCACCCTGGCGATTTCCGTCGAATCCCGGACCGCGCCGTTGATTATGACACCGGACCACCCGTTCGCCTCCCCGCGCGCGGCCAGCATG
>VYEH01000263.1 GCA_009843005.1 Pseudomonadota bacterium
ATCTAATCCGAGAAAGTCGCTCAGGAAGTCGAAGCGCCGGGAGACGGCTAGCTGGTGGAGATCGTGGTCGAAGAGGACGAGGATGCGGAGGTCGGCGACGCCGTCTGCATCGTAGAATCCGAAACGTAGACAGCAGCGCCAGTAATAAAGAGTATTATTCTTTTATATTCATATGTTTACAAAATTATTTATAACTCATTTCTCCGTTATTGACCGACATGTGGGGATGAACCGCGTGCTTCATATCCTGGTTCATGCGACCGGGGTACTGCTCGGCGCCCAATCCGTCATTGCATGGTCGCAGTCCGAACACAGCACGCAGGTGTACTTCGGCGACACCCACGTACACAGCTCCTATTCGTACGACTCCTACACCATGCAGAATCGATCCGCGGATCCGGACGTGGCCTACCGTTTCGCAAAGGGAATGCCCGCGGTCCATCCCGGTTTCGGCGGACGAATCCAACTTGAGCGACCGCTGGACTTTCTCGTCGTCGCGGACCACGCAGAGTACCTGGGCATCACCGCCGCGCTGTTCAGCGGCGATGAGCGCGTGGCAAATACGCCGACGGGCCGGCGGCTGCTGGAGATGGGCGGCGGTCCCGGCCAGGAAAGGCTGGTACTGGTGGAGATGGCCCGCTCCATGCACCGCAACGAGCCCTTCGAGGAAATCAACCTGGAGCCGATCATCCGCTCCACCTGGGAGCGCAGCATCGAAATCGCCGACCGGCACTACGCACCGGGCGTTTTCACGAGCCTGATCGGCTGGGAGTGGAGCGGCTTTCCGACCGCCAACTCCATTCACCGGGTGGTGCTCATGCGCGAAGGCGCCGACATCGCGCGGCAATTCCTGCCCTTCTCCACGTTCCACAGCGAGCGGCCGGAAGACCTCTGGCAGTGGCTCGAACAGACGGGCGAGCGCATCGGCGCGACCTTCCTGGCGATTCCGCACAATTCCAACATCAGTTCGGGGCGCATGTTCCAGGACGTGGATTCGGACGGGCGGCCCATCAGCGGCGAGTACGCCCGAACGCGCATCCGCTGGGAGCCGATCATGGAGATCACCCAGACCAAGGGCGACTCCGAAACCCATCCGCTGTTGTCGCCCGACGACGAGTTCGCGGACTTCGGCACCTATGAAAGGGCCCGGCTGCCGGGCGTGAACATCCCTCCGCCCAACGCCGCCGAATACGCCCGGGCAGCGCTCAGACGCGGACTGGAAATCGAAGCGCGGGTGGGCGCCAATCCCTACAAGTTCGGATTCATCGGATCCACCGACATCCACACCGGCCTGTCGACGACCGACGAGGCCGCCTATACCGGCAAGCTGGGCGTCGAAGGCACGCCGTTGACCAAGACCGCCCCCCTGCAGGGTGGCAACGAACCGGGAACCTACAAGATCGGGCGCGATTTCGAAGCCGCCGGACTGGCAGGCGTGTGGGCGGAGCAAAACACCCGCGAGGCGCTATTCGACGCCTTCCGCCGCAAGGAGGTCTATGCCACTTCCGGGCCGCGCATCCACCTGCGCTTCTTCGGCGGGTGGGATTATGCGCCCGAAGATGCCGAAGCCAACGACCTGGCGGACGTGGGCTACCGGGGCGGCGTGCCCATGGGTGGCGAACTTGCCCGGGCGCCGGACGGCCGCGCCATCGCGTTCCTGGTCCATGCGGCCATGGACCCGCTGGGCGCCAACCTGGACCGCATCCAGATCGTCAAGGGATGGCTCGACGACGACGGCGCCGCCCACGAGCGCGTCTACAACGTCGCGCTCTCCGACGGCCGCAGCCTCGACGCCAGCGGGCAGGCGCCTCCGGTCGGCACCACGGTGGATCTGGAAACCGCTACCTACACCAATTCCATCGGCGCCACCCAGTTGTCCGCGGTCTGGGAGGACCCGGACTTCGACCCGGATGCGCCTGCGTTCTACTACGCGCGAGCCATCGAAATACCGACGCCGAGGCATACGCTCTTCGATGCCGTTGCCTTGGGTGAACCGCCCTTCGAAGCCTACAAGGCGACTATCCAGGAGCGGGCGTATTCCTCCCCTATCTGGTATTCCCCCTGACCCGTCGGGCTACTGGTACTCCAGCGTGCAGTCGTAGAGGTTGACTTCCTCGCCGCGGCGCCAGATGAAATACGCGTCCCAGACGAAGGGCCGCACCAGGATTTCCGGATCGGTGACCGTCATCAGGTAGTTGAGCCGATCGCCGTTCTCGACGACGGTGAACCGCTCGTCGACAACCACGTCCGTCGTCATCGGTGCGCCCTGCCGGTCGAAGTAATCCCAGTTGATCCGCGTCGTCCTGACCACGAGCGTTTCCCCTTCCCAATGGCCCACGGAATAGCCCATGTGGGAGAACGGCATGTCGGCGGGATCACCCGCATCTTCAATGTGGATGAAGCGCCGCGCATCGAACTCCTCGAACCGCAGTTCGATGTAGCCGTCCCGCTGGATGAATTCCATCGGATAAGGGTTGCCCATGAGTCCGGGCATCCCGGGCGGGACGCACTGCATGATGGGATTGTCTTCGATGTCGTCCCACTGCGCCTTGGCCGCCGCTGCGGATTCGGTCAGCTCGTAGTCGGAGCGGCCGGTGAAATACCAGGCGCCCGAGCCCTGGCTCCACACGCGAAAGATGCCCTCCCCCGTTGCGGCCGCGGCCTTCGCCGGGTCGATCAGGTTCCTTTCGCCGCCGATGGCCGAGTCCGCCCAGCGAGGCTCCCTGGCGCCGCCCACCAGTAGTTCCACGCCGTCGGGGAGCAATACGTTGGTGACCTGCATGTGCGCGGGCCGCACCACCGAGGGCCAGCCGGCGACACGCACACGGTCGCCGACACTCACTTCTCCGCCCATCACCCCGCGGCGGCGCTGCGCGCTGACGGCGCTGCCTTCCATTTCCCAGACCACGGGCTCTCCATTCTCGTCCGGCGTTTCCACCCACAGGAGCACGTGCGGGTTCGTCCAGGAGAGCTGGACCACTTCGCCCTCGAACTCGGTGACGACGCTTCGATCGTATTCGGACATGGAATGGTGGGCGGAGACCGACGGCGCCTGGGCGGTCAGCGTCAGCACGAGGGCGGCGGCGGTGAAGGTACGGGTTGTATTCATGAGGTTGATCCTGTCATCGTCAAGTCTGTAGTGCTCTCTCCAACTGACAATGTCGCATTGATTTTGAGGAGCACCAGGTACATTACACCTACGGCTTCAATTCGACGGCTTCGGAAAAATACTCCGTGATCGTTCCCCTGGGCGTCAGATCCTTGCCATTGAGGCCGGGATAATCGGGAGCATAGCGTTGACACTTGAAAATCGAGTTGAATTCATCGCCTGCCTTGTCGGCCATCGTGCGGTAGATGCCGCGGGCGTTCACCAGCCTGACGCCGACGGGATTGATGAACTCCCAGACGACGGCGCCCTCCGGGGTGACCTCGAAGATGTGACCGTGGGCGCCTGAACAGACCAGCGTATTGCCGTTGGGCAACCGCTGGGCGCCCGAGATGTACGGGCTGTAGAACGAGTTGGGCGAGATCCCGTGAAAGCTCCAGACCACCTGCCTGGATACGTTCTGGGTTCGCCTGCTCATGCCGCCGCCCACCGGCATGGGGTCGTAACCGGCGACGGCAGCGGGAATGTAGATGCCGCTTTCCATCGGTCCGTCATAGGGATCGATCTCGATCACCGACGAGAACGTGGGACCCGGCTGCCGGGCGCCGTTGTTGAAGATCAGGAAGTGGCCCGCACCGGGAACCGGACCGTCCAGCGCACCGAAGTCCCCGCCGTCGATCCACTGGATATCGTGGCTGAAGAACAACTGCTGATGGCCGTTGCTGGTGCTCAATCCCTCGGCGGTCATCGACGGGCATTCGCCGGTATCGGATACGCAGGGGTTGCCCCAGCGGTAGATGAAATCGCCGGCATCGCTTGCCGCCAGTTCACGGCTCCGCTGCGGATCGCCGGGAACGAATGTCGCGCCATGATCGACTACGTAGAACTCGCTCATGCGCGAATTGTTGATCGCCACGTGGTCCAGAACCTCATTGAAGTCCCAACCATTCATATGTATCCAATTGCCGCTGACGCCCGGCCCGAAGTTGATGTCCAGTCTGCCGGGGTGCTCGCTGACGACACCGTAGCCGGGCAGGTTCGGGTCGAAGTCCTGCACCACGTGGTCGCTGATATTCCACTCCCAGACGATATTGCCGTCCATGTCGACCTCGACCAGGCCGTCGGGACGCGTGTCGTAGCTCTCCCGAAGCGCGGGATCGGCGCCCAGCGCGAGTATCTTCTCGTGGGGTGTCTCCCGGGTGGCGGAATAAATGAGCGTGCGTTGACCGAGCTTCGGGTTATGGATAAACCGGAAATCGTGATGACCGGAAAGATCCTCGCGTGCGGACTCGTACTCCCATACGACCGCTCCGTCCCAGTCGACGAGTTGATAGGTCCCCGGCGTCGAGCCGTCCGCAACCGTCTCGCTACGGGCCAGCATCCCGTCGTCCAGAAGCCGGGCATTCTCCCGGATCTCCGGATCGCGCCAACTCGCGGGGATGGGCCAGGTGTGTATCACCTCCCCGTTCATGTCGATGAGATACGTGTTCCGGCCCCGCGAGGGCGTGAACATCGTATAGCCGCGGTATGCTCGCTGCGCGTCGTGGTAGATGAGTTCCGTGGGACCCTGAAAGGCCTCGTACGCCTCCGCCAGGCCGGACATCAGGACGCCCGCCAACATGCCAACCGCCATGACAAACCGGGCCACCCTTTCGAATGCTTTCATGACGTTCCCCACAGATTGATTATCGATTTCCACGATCATACATGAGGGCTAAGATAGAGCCGTGCAAATACCCCGTTCACATTATCTGCCGCGAACTCGTGCCGGCTGGACCGCCACGATACTGCTGGTCATTTGCATGGCGCTGTCCCAGCCCCCTGTCGTTCATGGGCTCGTCAACCGGATCGAACCGTGGGTATTCGGAATGCCTTTCCTGTTTGTCTATCTCCTGGGCGTTTACGCCGTCACCATCGCCGTCCTGATCTGGACGATGAGAAGAAAAGTCTGATGGAGCCCTGGGTCGTCGCCACCAGCCTCATCTTCCTCTACCTGCTGGCAACCATTGTCATCGGTGTGGTCGCCAACCGCCGACTCGCGGTCAACTTGGAAGACTTCCTGCTGTACGGCCGTCAGGCCGGTGTCATCGTCCTCTACCTGACGGTGGTGGCGACCTTTCACTCGGCGTTCGCCTTTCTCGGTTCGGGCGGCTTCTTCTATACCCACGGAATCGGTTTCTGGATGGCGGGCACGTGGACGATTCTCGTCGGCGTCATCACCTACACGCTGGGAACGCGGATATGGGCGCTGGGCAAGCGCTTCGGGTACATCACCCCGGCGGACATGCTGGCGGATTTCTACGAAAGTGACGCGGTCCGCGTGTTGACCGCCGCGGTTTCTGTGATCTTCACCATCCTCTATATCCAGGTCCAGTCCCAGGGGCTGGGCTACATCCTCTCGGTCGCATCCGGCGGACGCGTGTCGTTCGAAGTTGGGACTTTGATTCTCCTGGTGGTAGCCGCAGCGTATCTCATCGCCGGCGGGTTGCGGGCCGTCTACTGGACCGATGTGATTCAGGGCGTGTGGATGTACGTGGCCGTATGGGTGGGCAGCCTTGTGCTGGTCCACGAATTGTTCGGCGGTCCAGTCGAGCTCTGGCAGCGCCTCGCCACCGAGCGGCCGGACCTGCTGACCCTGCCGGGGCCGGAAGGGCTCTTCACGCCCGGCGTCTGGTTCGGCATGACCATCGCGCTTTCGTTCGGCATCGTGTTCCAGCCCCACTTGATGATCCGCTTCTACACCGCGGCGTCGGCCAGGACCCTCAAGTGGCTGGGCGCCACCACGCCCATCTACCTGATGACGCTCTACATTCCCGCGGCGATGGTGGGCCTGGGCGGCGCACTGGTGCTGCCGGACCTGGAAGTAGCGGACCGGATTTTCCCGGAGCTTCTGTTTCAATACGCTCCCGCGTGGCTGACGGGACTCATCCTGGCCGGCGCAACCGCCGCCGCCATGTCCACCCTGGATTCGATCCTGCATTCCAACATGACCGTGCTCACCCGCGACATCTACCAGCGCTTCGTGGCGCCTGATCGTAGCCAGGCGCACTACGTGATGTTCGGCCGCGGCGTCGTGCTCGTCCTGCTGGCGGTGGGCTACATGCTCTCGGTCTCGACCTTCGACTTCCTGGTGACGCTGATTACGTTGTCGGGCGCCGGCGCGCTGCAACTTATGCCGGCGATCCTGGGCGTGTGCTATCCGGGCCGCCGCGCCACCACGCGCAACGGCGTGATTGCGGGGATCATCGCGGGCCTGCTTGTTCTGTATCTCACGCGGGTTGTGATCTTCCAGCCACTGGGCATCCATGAAGCCGTCTGGTCGCTTGGAGTCAATTTCATCGTAACAATTATAGTTTCACGCTTCTCTGCACCACCCTCGGATGAGACCTGCAGCCGAATCCATGGCGAAATCGAGCGGTTCGTATACGGGGATTGAGGTGGTGGAAACATGACTACAGGACCCCGAACGAAAAAGCTGGCGGAGCGGGCCGAACGTGTCATGCCCGGCCGGCAGAGCAATTTTCGCGCCGTGCCGGGCGCCAAACCGCTGTTTCTGGAACGGGCGGAGGGGCTCCACTACTTCGATGCGGACGGCAACCGGTACATCGACTTCATCCTCTCCATGGGCCCCGCGATCTGGGGCTACGGCGATGCCGCGTACAAGGGTGCAATCCGGCGCCAACTGGATCGCCTGCCGGCCATCAGCTCCGGCGCTTCGCAGTGCGCACTGGAGGTGGAACTTTCGGAGCGGATCGTCGAGTACGTCCCCTGCGCGGAGTGGGTGCGATTCGGGATTTCCGGTTCCGAGGCCGTGCAACTGGCTGTCCGCCTCGCCCGCGCGTACTCCGGGCGCCCCTACGTACTGCGATTCTTCGGCCACTATCACGGCTGGCTCGACGGTGTGTTTGGCGGTGTGCCTGCCGACTTGCCCGGCCATGCGGCCAACGACACGCCCGACGACATCGGCGCCGGCGACAACGGGCCCGACCCGGCTGCCCCTCCGGTGGCGGTCACGAACGACGCCGATCCCTACTTGTCGGAAGGGCTCGCTCCCGGCGCGATCGGCAACTCGCTGATGATCCCGTGGAACGACCTGACCGCCTTCAAAGCGACCCTCGCAGCGTACAGCGACCGCATCGCATTGGTTCTCATGGAACCCATCCTCTGCAACTACGGTTGCTGCCCGCCCCGGCCCGGCTATCTTGAGGGCGTCCGTGAACTGTGCAGCAAGCACGGCGTGCTGCTGTGCTTCGATGAGGTCATCACGGGATTTCGCGTAGCGCTGGGCGGCGCCCAGGCGGCGCTGGGCATAACACCCGATCTGGCCACATTCGGCAAAGCCCTGGCAGGCGGCTTCCCCCTGAGCGCAGTGGCCGGGCGTGCAGACATTCTTCAACTCCTCAGGGACAACCGCGTACTCGGTCCGGGCACATTCAATTCCTTCCCGCCCAGCCTCGCCGCAGCGATCCACACCATCGACACGCTGGCTGCGAACGACGGCGCCTGCTATCACGTTGTGGAAGCGCGCCAGCGGCAACTCAGCGAAGGGCTCTCTGCCATTTGCGCGCACCACGGCCGCCCCTGCCTGCTCCAGGGCCCCACGGGCGTCATCTACTTCGACTTCGTCGACAGGTCCGCCGCCTACGTTCCGTCGGATCTGGCGGGACGCGATGCCGCCGAATTCGAGCGCTTCCGGGCGCTCTGGGGCGAGGAAGGCGTGCTCATGGGCGGCGGCGGCCGGATTTTCATCTCGCCCAATCACACAGAGGACGATATAGAGCAGGCACTGGCGGCGGCCGATCGTGCGATGGGGCGGATGTAACGTCGCGGTTCTTGTCCGCCCAAACGCTTAACCGCATGTCCCTGCATTCCAATGCCTCCCGCGCATCGGGTA
Source organism: Pseudomonadota bacterium (assembly GCA_009843005.1). GTDB lineage: Bacteria > Pseudomonadota > Gammaproteobacteria > Steroidobacterales > Rariloculaceae > UBA6522. The sequence goes on from VYEH01000263.1 coordinate 8,001, forward strand.
ACGTCCTTGTTTGAACCTTATTATGGCCATATAATTTCGATATGGCCATAACAAGCATCAAGTCCACCTATTCTCTGGATGTGGAGTCCGTACGCATGCTCGAGGCGTTGGCGCAACGGTGGCAGGTATCGAAGTCCGAGGTGCTGCGCCGTGCCATTCGAATCGCAGCCGGAAGCGGTAACGAGAGCAACGAAACAGCACTCGATGCGCTCGAACGGCTGCAGTCCTGCGTGCGCGAACGGCACGTCGATCTCTCGGCGTGGGAGCGCGAAGTCAAGGCGGAACGTCTTGAAGCGGAATGACATCGCCGACACATGATCCACCTGGATACAAGCTTTCTGATCCGGGCGCTGAAACGTGGATCGCCAGAAGACCGGAGACTGCGGCGCTGGATTCAGGAAGGTGAAATTCTGGGCATGAACGCCGTCGCCTGGGCCGAGTTACTGTGCGGACCGCTCAGTCCGGCCGAGAAGGAACTGGCCGCCGGCGTCGTCGAACAACGTATCAATTTCACCCCCACTCACGCCGAGATCGCGGCGCGCCTGTTTAACGAATCGGGAAGACGCCGTGGATCGCTGATGGACTGCATGATTGCCGCAGCGGCCATTGCGGACGGTGCGCCACTAGCCACAAGCAACGAAGGGGACTTCCGCCGATTTGCGGACGCGGGTCTGACATTGGCTCCCTGATGAATGCGGCGCCGGATGCAGCGCGGGTGGCTGTAGTCTTCCGTAAAGCCGAAGGAGCACGGGGTTGCGAACCGCCCGGAACCGACGCGGTCAGAAAAAGCGGACCAAACCTACGATTACTCCCGCGAGCAACGCCATCTGGGCGGTCACGGCGGCCAACATCCATTTCATCAGATCGGCCTTGACCGACTCGATCCGCGTTTCAAGGTTCGCGTTGACCTTTTGAATCCGGACTTCAAGGTCGGACTTGACCTGCCTGGTCCGAACCTGAATCTCGGTCTGAAGTTCGCCCTTGACTCTCTCCAGGTCGGCCTTACTGGCCAGGTTGCCGTCGAGCAGCCGGATCTGCTCGTCCGCCAGACCCTCGGCCTGCTTCTCGGTGAATCCGCAGGCGGTCAGTTTCTTGACGAACCGGTGTGAATCGAATGCGATGGCCTCGCTCATGGGGCCATCCTAATCCCGGAGTGACGCGCGGGCAATTCCCGAATCACCGTAAATCGCCCAGAAACAAGGCTTCCTTTTTGGCCCCAATCCTCTTACGGCATGGGAATGCCTAATCCGGGTAGAGACTCGGGATCATCAGGCCGCCGTACATCCCCCAGTTTATGGTTTCTTCGGGATCGTGCAATTCAAGCTCGAAGACGACCTCCGATGAGCCGTTGCGGGCGTACTCGCGCAGCAGGGAGGGCATGTAGAAGTCGTTGAAGAAGGCGCCGCTCGAATCCTTGTTGCTGTAGACCTGTCCCGGCGCGGCCGCGACGCAGTGGGCCCAGACCACCATCATGTTTCCGGTCCGCGGCAGCTTGTGGGCATCGCCCATGTCGGGCGAGTGGCGTGACGACGGCGAGAAGTGCGTATCCGACGCCCAGACCTCCTCTACCGTCATTTTCTCCTCGTCTACGCAGTACTCCACGCCGCGGCTGAAGTTCCGTTCCGGTGGGACCGGGGGCTTCGGCGGGCGTGCGCCCCAGGTGCCGTTGTCGAAAAAGACGATGGTGCCCTCCGGGGTCATGCGCGGGTTGTGGCCATGGTAGGGCCACCGTGCCAGGTTGAGCGGCTTGAGTACGCGGTCGGCTAGCGGACCCCAACCGGTCGGCTCGCCCAGGATCCACCTGATACCGCCGCTGGCCCGGTCGACCTTGACCAGAGCGTCCTGGTGCCTGAGCGAGACGATCACGGAGTCGTCGCGGGCATCGTAGGTGGCGCCGTTGCCGTGGGTCCAGTCCAGCGCGCCCTCAAAGCCTCGCAGGGCCCAGTAGTCGTCCGTGCCCCCGTAGCCGATGCGGAAGGGATCCATGTGGTCGAATGCCGACCACTCCCACAGCAGTTCGCCGGTCCCGCGGTCCATTTCGGCCACCCCGTCGCCGACGACGAGAGCGCGGCGGCGGGGCGCATCCAGGTTGTACTGATCCGTGTAGTAGTCGTCGATCTCGCGGGCCGAGGCAGTGAAGATCAGGAAATTGCCGTTGGGCATCTCCTTCGGCTGATGGTGCAAACCGGCGGTATCCACGGCGATGGCGCCCGCGGCCGGTCCCTGGGGCCGATGGGCCGCATACCACTGGTTGACGGTGTTGCCTAGCATGTCGATTTCGAAGGTGTGGAAGTCCCAGCGGTGGAAGATCAGGTTGCCGTTGCCGAGCCGGTCGATGCCTTCCAGAAAGCTGTCCGTCTTGTAGTACCAGCACACTTCGTTGTCGGCATCCAGCGCGACGATGACGCCCCAGGAGAAACCGAAGTCCACCATCTCCTTCGACCACTCGTTGTACCGCCCCCTGGGTATCCGATGCACGGAAAGCAGCCGCACGCCCGGCTCGCGGCGGCTGCGGTCGTCGCGGTTTACGCGGATGCCATGGGGAAAGTCGTGCCCGCTCGGCAAGGGGGGCGTGCGGTAGTGCAGAGACCCGGGCGCCGTCGCCTCGGCACCGGATTCCGAGATCAACGTAACGCGGAGCTCGTGGTCGCGGTCCGGGCGCATACCGAGAATGGGCAACCCCTCGGCCGGCAGCCGGTCGGGGCCGAACTCCACGCTCCATCGGCGGTCCGGATCGCGGATGTCAATCCGGGTACGACCGGATTCGCTGGGCCGGAAGCGGACCACCGCGGCCAGCGGCACGCGGGGATTGGGATTTTTCATGATCGTCGGTTGCGTCAGAAATCGCATGACCACGGGCCCTTTTCCGTCAGATCAAGTCCCATCACCTCACCCCCATCACTCCCGCGACTTCATCAACGAAGCGCTGGAAGAGATCGAAAGTCTCACCGGCACCGTTTCTCGCAGATTTGCGCCTGTACGCTCATCGGGCCGTCAGGCGGGCCGGTATGGACTGGATGGTGCGCACCATGCCCGGTCCTCCCCAGTCGGGCTCGTCCACCAGCAGTTCGATTGACGTAAGCCGCTCGAGCAGAACACGGATCGCGATCTCGCCTTCCAGCATGGCCAGGTGACGGCCCTTGCAGATACGCGGGCCGCCGCCGAATCCCAGCGTGCGCCGCTTCGGCCGCCGGATGTCGAAGCGGTCCGGGTTCTCGAACACCCGGGGATCCCTGTTGGCCGCGCCCCATGCCATCAGCAGATTGGCGCCGGCGTCGATTCGGACGCCTTCGTATTCGATGTCCTCATGCGCCCCGCGGTGAAGGCCGAAGAAGGGCGGCTCGAGGCGTATCGCTTCGCGCCAGGCATCGTGGACCAAGCCCGGGTTCTCCTCCATCTGGGCCCATTGGTCGGGGTGGCTCAGGCAGTTATAGACGACATTGGCGGTGCCGCCCGCCGCGGAGTCGATGGCGTCGAAGGTAATAGCGGCCGCTGTCGTGGCGGCGCTCCTCGTCACGTCGCTCCCTTCGCTGTCGGCC
>VYEH01000348.1:0-991 GCA_009843005.1 Pseudomonadota bacterium
TATGAGGACAATATTGTCCTATTAATGCGGCGCGTTCAACCAATGACTGAACACAATATCGCAACCGGGATTCTCGACGATCTTCGCGAAATCGGCGGGTATTGCACCGGCAGGCTCACTTTTCAGCGACAATCACCCTCTCTGAATCAGGCCCGCATCGGCCAGAACAGCGGATACTGACCGCCCCTTCATCGCCTTGGTGGCCCGAGCCGGATGCTATCCCTCATCCGCGGCGCGTCGGTACCGCAGCACGAAATACAGCGCGGCCACCCCGAGTAATAAAACGCCGGCAATCACCGGGGCGCGCCAGTCCCCGGCCCCGACGCGGGTTGCGAACATCACCACACAGACGACGGCGCCGAGCGCAGGCACCGCGATCGGCAGTTCGAAACCGCCCGGGGGTTCGCCGGGCCGCAACTTCAGAACGACCAATGCGCTGTTCACCACCATAAACACCAACAGCAGCAGCAACACGGTCGCCGAGGCCAGTTCCGAGATGTCGCCCGACAGGATCAGGATCGCGATCAGCGCAAAGATCAGCCCGATGGCGACATGCGGCGTGCGCCGCTCCGGATGAACCTTTGAGAGTACGGGCGGCAGGTGACCGTCGCGCGACATGCCGTAGAGCAGGCGCGACGTGGTGATGTAGTTGATCAGCCCGGTGTTGGCGACGGCGAACACGGTAATGACGATGAACACCCACGCCGGAAACCAGGGAGCAGCGCGCGCCACGACTTCGGCCAGCGGCGCGTTGGCCTCGGCCAACTCCTGCCACGGCACGACCGAGACGGCGCTGATCGCCACGCTCATGTAAATGACGACGGTCAGCAGGAGCGCCCCCACCAGGCCGAGCGGCAGGTTGCGGCGCGGGTTCTTCAACTCCTCGGCGACGTTGAGCGAGTCCTCGAAACCGATGAAGGCGTAGAAGGTAAGCACGATGCCCTGCGCCAGCAACACCAGCGGAAGGCCTGATTCGGTTTCGGGGCCCACA
>VYEH01000348.1:1001-11515 GCA_009843005.1 Pseudomonadota bacterium
AACTCCATCAGGTGCGCCGAGCCCCAGAACCGGAGGCTGACCGCGATCACCAGCAGCAGACCTCGCGCTTCCATCAGTGTCATGGCGACATTGGCCCACATCGACTCGCGGATGCCGCGATAGACGATCGCACCCACGATGGCAAGATAGATGAACGCCAACGCCCCGGTGGGCAGGCCTTCGAGAGCGGGCAAGGCTTGCAGATTCTCGCCCACAACGCGGGCGCCGGCGGCGATCGAGGTCAAGCCCGAGCACGCCACGGTCAGGCCGACCATATGGGTGAGCATACTGCGGCGATAAGCGCGCTGCGTGATATAGGCGGCGCCGCCCGCACGGGGATAGCGGGAGCCAAGCGAGGCATAAGACAATCCCGTCAGTCCCGCCGCGACCAGCGACAGCGCGAAGGCCAGCCAGATCGCCGACCCCATCTCTGCGGCGACTTGCCCGATCAGGCCGTAGATACCGGCGCCCAGCATGCCCCCGGCGCCGTAGAGCGTCATCTGCCACAGGCTGATGCTGCGCTGCAGCGTCGGTTCGCCGCCGGCCGTTTCGAGTGGTTCGCCAGTCTGTTCCATAGTCATAAACCTATTCTTCCGTGATTTCGCGATTTCGCGATTCGATCCGCGTCCCGAGCTACTGGAGCTCTCGCGTGAAAGGCCACGCCCCCGAGACGTGAACCTCGTCGAGCCCCGTCACCGTCCCGTCGTCCCCGCGCGTGAACGTGTAGCCCCAACCACAGCTGCAATCGAACGTGGTCTCGGACCGGGGAATGAGCCGCAACCTCTCCGTACCGTTCCTCTGCTCGTTCTCGACACCGTCCCTCTGCATCAGGAGCGCGCCGTCTTCCAGCGCGATCTCCAGCGCGAACGGTCGGCCCGACCAGTATCCCGTGTACGTACCGACGTAGTCGGCGAGGATCTCAGGGGCGACCTCGACGGCCCTGTCCAGGGCATCCGTGATCGCGCCCCCCCAGTGACTACGCCCTTTGGAGGCCTCGTTGCAGACGCTCTCAAGCAACTCGTTGTCGGCATCGAGCTGCATCTCGAGCACCGCCTGCAGCGGCTCATCGAACGTACCGGGATCCTCGTAGGCGATTTCCAGCCGCAGGTGTCCGAAATCCGGGCGTGTGTAACGCTCCGTGATCCGCAGATCCTCCGTATGCGCCAACCCCCGGCGATGCAGCCATGTCTTGTCGTTGTAGCCGTTGCTCTCGACGATCAACGTGTCGCCCGCCCAGCGACCGACGGCGTAGCCCATCCAGGTCGGAAACGGCGCAGGCTCAAGCTCGCGGCCGTCCATGAAGACCTGACGATAGATCATGTCGGAGTAGAGGAAAACGATCATGGACGGACTCTGCACGATCCTTCGCGCCCCGCCCGAGGTGCTGCCTCTGGTGAGGTAGCCCGGCCCACTCGGCAGGCAGAGAAAGCTGGGGTTGTCGGCCCAGAAGCGTGCCTCGCGTTCGTTCATGAGCGTGCGCGCCCACTCCTTGACCCTGGTGGGATCGAACAGGTCGCCGGCGAAGTCCACCGGCACCCAAAGTCCGGACAAATCGGGTCGGCCATCCGCTGTGCGGGGCGTCGGCGCGGTGAGATCCGCCTCGCCGTCGGCCGTGCGCGGGATGCCCGGTGTGGGCAGCGTCAACCACTGAGCCGCAATCGGTGTGGTCAGCCCCAACAGGACCAGCGTTGCCAGTTGCCTTTTCATGCCGTGCTCCCAAAGCCGGAACCGGATCCGCGATTGACTGTTCCCTACCCGGCTTCTACGCTCAAGATTACAAGAAAGTGAGGACTCAATGCTCGGGAGGAAGACTATGAGAAGTTTGGTCCCGGTTTCCATCGGCGTCGCGTGCCTGCTGGCGGGCTCACCCGCCGCGCCGCATCACTCGTTCGCCGCGGAGTTCGACATCAATAGGCCGATCGAGCTGACGGGGACCGTTACGACAGTCGAATGGACGAATCCCCACGCGTGGATCTTCATGGACGTCGAAGGCGACGATGGCAACGTTCAGAATTGGGCCATCGAGCTTCTCGGCGTGAACACGCTCATCCGCCGCGGCTGGACCCCCGACACACTCAAGGCGGGGCACGTCATCGACGTCGAAGGGTACGGCGCGAGGGACGGCAGCAACACCGGCAACGCTTCGATGGTGGTGTTGGCGGACACGAACGAGCTGCTTTGGGAAAGCACGACCAACTAGCGCAGGCCGTGCAGTATCTGCATCGCCTTGAAGGTATTGAATCCGATGTCGATACCGGCCCAGTCTTCCGGCTTCTCCAGCAACGGCCGGCGCAGGAACGTCGCCACACCCGTGTATCGAAACCGAAACTTGTCGCCCCACGCCTCACGGCGCTCGTCGGGCACACCCGGCTCCCGGTTTTCGTCATTGCTTATGAATTATCCCGCTAGTCGGTCAGAAAGTGATACATGCCAAGGACGTTCTCGTCGACCCAGTCGAAACCCTGCCAGTCGCTGTATTCGTCCATGGTGATGCTCTGCTGCATCTGCTGGAGCGTCCGGCCGGCCGAAATTCCGGCTGCCACCTGATCCCGGAGTCTCTCCAGGTACTCTCGCCAGTCCCGGATGTCCTCCCACGTGCCCACCGGCCCATGGCCCGGAGCGACGAAACCATAGCCTCTCGCTACCGCTTCGGTCTCCCTGATGGCCGTCATCCACTCCTCGAACAGGCCGTTCTCGTAGTCCATCTCTCTGTTGGGAAGGCGCCCGAACGAGATGTAGTCGACTACCAACAGCACGTTATCGTCGGGAAACTCGATGAGGCTCGAGTCCTTCGAGTGGTTCATGTCGCCGACCCAGGTCAGCTTCACGCGTTTACCTCCAAGGCGGATCTCGATCTCGTCGGTGTAGGTGATGTTCGGCGGTCGCACGAAGCTGACCGGTCCGCGTACCAGCTCCGCGCCGTTGAGCACGCCGTCGCCGTTTGCGTCGAAACCCGGGAACTGGGTCTGGCTGGAACCATAGAAGCGCTGGATATCCTCCGGCACCTCGCCTTCCTCGACGAGACCGTTGCCGTTCGCATCTAGAGCAGCGAAAGGCGCGTATTGGCCTACGACGTCGGCGAGCGTGGTGGATTCAGGCGGCATCGCCAGGTGCGTCAGCATGTTGGCATGGCCGACGAAGTCCGCCGTGTCGGCGAAAACGTCGCCGCCTGAGGCATGGTCCCAGTGATAGTGACTGTAAACGACGTACCGGACGGGAACGCCAAAGCGCCTGTCGAATTCCTTCTTCAACCACTCCGCCATCCCGGGACCAATGGGGTCGGCCAGAATGATGCCTTGCGACGTGACCAGAAACACGGTCCCGTGATTGTCCACCGTGGCTCTCCAGGCATCGCCGTTGATGTGGCTGATGCTGAAGACCGGCACGTGATCGGGATCCGCGCGCCGCAGCTCGGGCATCTGCGCGACGCTCTGCGATACGAACACAAGTGCCGCAGTCCAGCCTGCCAACGCCTTGTTCAAGCGAGTGCGATACACCATCTCGAATATCATCTCGCGCGAATACATGGTGACATTTATAACAGACCGGCGATGAGGCCGAAGGTGACGGCTGGTTCGTGGGACTGTTTCTTGACGTTTGTCGCCGCGTCACAGGACTCAATTTACTTGAAGCCATGCGCCTCGCCGACGCCCCGGTGTGGCAAGGGACGTTACCCTTTCCGCTGCCGCTCGGACTGCATGGTACATTCTTGAGCCGGTAGCACTCGCAGCTCTTCCCGGTCCGGTAGAGCCTCAAAGCGCCTCCGGTTGGCCGCACACACCGAGAACAGAAACAAGCCATGAATTCAATAAGAGCCATTCCAGCCTCATTTCTGACGATTGCAATTCTCGCATCCTGCGCAGGCGGCGAGGATGGGGCTGAGCCCGCAGAGACGAGCGAACCGAATCGCTCGATCACGGCCGATGAATACTACGAAAAGGTCCACGGTGCCTGGCTGGGAGCCGCAGTTGCGGGTGCGTTGGGGATGAGCGTTGAGGGAATGCACAAGGACGACCTCAAAACTTATCTCACCGAGCTGGGGCAATGGCCACTGACCGACTACATCCAGAGGCTTCCGCCGCAACGGGATCCGAACACCAAACAATGGTACACGGCGGAAGACTGGGGTCCGGCGGGATTCGGACCCGACGACGACTCGCTCTACCAGATCGCGAACCTGATATTGCTCGAGGAAATGGGTCCCGAGATCACGAGCCAGGACATTGCCGACCGGTGGCTCGCGTCGTTCTCGGTCTTCGAGGCCCGGAACGCCGGGCGCGCGGTACGGGTGGCGGAGGAGCGCATGAGGCAGGGCATCATGCCTCCGGAGTCCGGCCAACACGAGTTGGGCGAGTACATGGGGGGTCAGATGAAGGGAGAATTCTGGGGCTACGTGCTGCCCGGGAATCCCGAAGCTGCCGCAGAATACGGGCGCATCGACGCAGAGGTTGCCTTCCACACCAACGGAATCTATGGCGAGATGTTCATGGCGGCGCTTACGGCCGAGGCCTTCTTCGAGTCCGACCCGGTGAGACTGCTGGAGGCGGGGCTTGCCGTCATACCGGAGCATTCCGACTACGCCCGCTCCATTCGTGATGTCATTCAGTGGCACGAGCAATGGCCGGACGATTGGGAGAGGACGCACGCGCAGATCGACGCCCGGTGGTCACCGGAGGGCGACAGGAACCGCCGGGTCTTCCCGAACAATGCAGTCAACGCGCTGGCGCTGCTATACGGCGAAGGCGATTTCGAGAAGACGATCACCATCGCGGTCATGGCCGGCTGGGATACGGATACGAACGCGGGCGACGTCGGACCGGTGATGGGGATTGTGCTCGGTCCGGGTGCGATAGCCGAGAAGTGGACGGATCCCATCGAAAACACCATCCGCAGTGATGTGAAAGGTGCTGAGGAGTGGCAGATCGACGAGCTGGCGCGGCGCACGGTCGCCGTGGGAACGATGATGACGACCGCCAAATCCGCCACCCTCGTTGAGATCGTGTCCCGGTAGAGGGCTGCCTGGTCCGAATTCGCTTCCTTTGACCTTACCGTTACTCCTCAAGCTCAGGACGTAGAAAACGACGTTGACGAATTATCCGCCCGGAGAGAACGCTTTGTGAAGCACTGGTCGTGGCAAGCGTAATGCCGCGAAATACTGTGTAAGCTATACCCCGCCAAGGACGGAGGAAACGTCGATGAACGAATGCAGGGCAGTCGCATGTCCGGGTTGACCACCACGCAGGCCATTGCCGGATTTCTAACGCCTGCTGCCATCTTCGCCATCCTGCTGGCACTGCACGTTATGCTGCCCGCCTACCGCGTGGAAGGCTACGCGCACAGAAATCTGGGCGCGTCGCTGCCACAATACCGGCTGAACGGACTCGCCGTTTTTCTTTGCGCGCTGCTTGTCTGGTCGCTGGGGCTGACCACTGCACCCTTGGACTGGCTCTGGGTGGTCAAGTGGCACGCAATTGCCGGAGCGACGGCATTGAGCGCCGTGCTGACGGTCTGGATCGTGCTGCGGGCGCCGGCGGATGGCCGCGGAAATCTCATCCAGTGGCTTGAGGGCCGTTCTTACAACGTGCAGTTCGGCGGCCATGTTGACGTGAAGATGTTCATGTACATCTTCGGTGGCGTATACCTCGCGCTGAACGCCGTTTCCAGTGCCGCCTACCACTTCGGCCAGTACGGCGCAGCCTCCAATGTCGGCCTGTTCCTGCACTCGGCGATGTGGGTGTGGTTCATCGCGGACTATTTCGTATTCGAGCGTGTGCAGTTGTTTACCTTCGACATTTTCGAGGAGCGCCTGGGCTTCAAGTTGATAGCCGGGTGTATCGTCGTTTATCCCTTGCTGTACCCGGTGGCATTGTGGGGAACCGCGGGCTTGCCCGCTCCCGACATCGATCCGTCGCTGAACGTCGTATGGCTGGGGGGATCGGCAGCGGTTTTCCTGATCGGCTGGATGATTTCCCGTGGCGCAAACTTCCAGAAATACATATACAAGCGCGCACCCGAACAAACGTTTCTGGGATTGATCGAGCCTGTGACCGTCACCGACGGCAAGCGCAACCTTCTGTGCAGCGGATTCTGGGGCGCTTCGCGCCACATGAACTACTTCGGCGAGATCCTGGAGGCGCTCGGAATGGCTATTGCCCTGGGGCACTTCACCAATTTCTGGGCCTGGATCTACTTCATCTACCTGACGGTGTTCTTCATCTCCCGCGAGCGCATTGACGAGCGCCGGTGCGCCGCCAAGTACGGTGAGCTGTGGACGCGGTACAGGGAAAAAGTACCCTATCGGTTGGTTCCCGGCGTCTATTGATTGGCCGGCCGGGTGCGATGACCATCATCGCACCGTATTCGATGCCGACCGACGAGAGAGGCCAGCTCCGCCAAGGTGATCGGTGAGTCCTGCCCGTCGTCAAGTGTCGACGGACAGGACTCGTTCCCCGCCGGACGGGCGACAGACTAAAGTTCGCCCGCCAACGCTTGGCCCTGGAGGGAATCCGGCGGATACTCCGACAGCTCGATGCGCACGCCCTGCGGATCGAAGATGTTCGAGAGAATCGCCTGGGTGCTGCCCCGGCGCGTCTCGGTCGGCTCGGCGCCGCGGCCCTCGTACATCGCCCGGACCGCTTCCATGCCCTCGACCTGAACCCCGAAGTGGCTGAGTCCGGGCGGCGTGTTCTCGTTCGCCCGCGTCAGCTCCACGAACGTGCTCTCGCTCACGCGCAGGTAGACCAGGAATGGCTCGTCGGCGTCATTCGCGACGCGAAACGCTTCCTCGTAACCCATCGTCTCGGTGTAGAAGGCGATGGATTCCTCCATGTCCTCAACCGCGACGCCCACGTGATTGAGTTGAATGACGCCCGGGTTCATCTGGGCGATGGCTGTCTGAATCAGAATCGCGACGAGTGCGCCGCTGGAGAAGGTGGTTAGACCTCGCATGACTGGCTCCCTTTTTTGAGTGTCGATGATGATTCCATAATCGCGGAACAATCGGTAGTGTTGAAGGCTGGAGCATTGGACGCTCAACCCATGCACGACTTCTCCCTGCTGATCGACCTGACCCTGCTGATAGGCATGGCGATCCCCATCGTCGCGCTGGCTCATCGCGCGTCGATCCCTTCTCTGGCGGGCTTCCTAGTTGCGGGGGTCCTGGTGGGACCCAGCGGCCTCGGCTTGATCGGCAATACCGGGGAAGTCGAAGTCCTCGCCGAACTCGGCGTCGCCCTTCTGCTCTTCGCCGTGGGGCTTGAACTGTCGCTGTCCCACGTCCGCCAGTGGGCGAGATCCGTTTTCATCGGCGGAACATTGCAGGTGGGCGCGACACTGCTTTGTGTCGCCGGGGTGGCCATCGCCTTCGGCATCCCGGCCGGCCAGGCCATCTTTTACGGCGCCATCGCCGCCATGTCGTCCACGGCCATCGTGGCCAAGCTGTATGCGGACCGCGCCGAACTGGATTCGGCTCACGGCCGCTCGGTCATCTCCATCCTGCTGTTTCAGGACTTGTGCATACTGCCGCTCATTCTCCTGCTGCCCGTTCTGGCCGGCATGGGCACTGCCGACATGGGCGCGGTCGGCATGGAGTTTCTGCGCGGCCTGATCATCATGACCGTGCTGGTGGTGGGCGGGCGCTTCATCGTGCGGCAGACCCTGGACCGGATCGTGCTCTTCCGAGACCGCGACCTGTTCACCCTGTGCGTCGGGTTCTTCGGCATCGGTACGGCCGTGGTCACCGCATCGGCCGGATTTTCCATCGCCATCGGCGCCTTCATTGCCGGCCTCATCATCTCGGAGTCGGAATACGGCTTGCAGGCGCTTTCGGACGTACTGCCCTTCCGGGCCGTGTTCAGCGGGATTTTCTTCATCTCCATCGGCATGCTGCTGGACGTGTCCGTCCTCATGACGCAGCTTGACGTGCTTCTGCCCATGCTCGCCGGGTTGATCGCGCTCAAGCTGGTGCTGGTGGTGGTGTCCGTGCTGGCGGTGGGCGCGTCGCTTTCCACGGCGCTGATCAGCGGCATCAGCCTCGCGCAGATCGGCGAATTTTCCATCCTGCTCGCGGCCGTGGGATTGCCTCTGGGGCTGTTCCGGGAGGGTGACTACCAGTTGTTCCTAAGCGCTGCGGTGCTCTCGATGATGGTCACGCCCTTCATGATCCGCGCCGCAAGGCCCATCGCCGAACGCATCGCGCCGTCCGGTAGACGCTTGAAACGGAACGGCGACCCCGATGGCGACTCCACCGAAAGCCTGTCCGACCATACGGTCATCGTCGGCTACGGCGTCGGAGGGCGATACCTCGCACGGGTCCTCGATGCGGCTGGAATCGCATGCATCGTCGTGGAACACGACGCCGAACTGGTTCGCCGCGCGCGCCAGGACGGGATACCGGTCGCGTTCGGCGACGGCACGCAACCCGCCGTCCTCGAGCACGTTGGCGCACGGCGCGCCCGGGTCATCGTGTTCGCGATTTCCGCGCCGGCGGAAGAGAGCCGGGGCGTCGTCGTCGCCCGCGACCTCAACCCTTCAGCCCAGATCGTCGTTCGCACGCGATACACGAGTTCCATCGACGAACTGATGTCGGTTGGAGCCAATGAGGTGGTGGTGGACGAGTTCGAGGCCTCCATCGAACTGTTCGCCAGGGCGCTCGAGAGTTACCGCATCCCCATCAACCTGATCTGGCAGGAGGCCGAGGCGGTCCGGACCGAGCACTACGGGCTGTTGCGCGGCACGGCGAAACCCAACCTGCGGCTCGATGCGATCAGGCACCTGGGAATTCACGATGCCCTGGAACTGATCGAAATCGCGGAAGGCGCCTGGGTGATCGGCAAGAGCGCCAGGCTGATGAAACTGCGGCGTCAAACCGGCGTCGTGCAGCTTGCCGTGGTCAGGGACGGCCAACCGTATTACCGCCGCGACCTGGATTTCCGCTACCAGGCCGGCGATACGGTCGTACTTGTCGGGGACCGGGAAAGCCTCGACCGCGCCATCGAGCTTTTTCAGGAGAGAGCCTCGTGAGGCAATTCGAGTTGCAGGCTCCACTGCTCGTGGCGCGCCATGACTTTGGGCCAAAGCTCGGCGACGCCGGGGATCTCCAGGCCGCACAGTTCCGAAACCGTAGCCGCCAGATCCTCTGCCGACTCCAGCAACGCTGACTGCTTGCCGGTGGCGGTTGTCGTTGCCAGGACGCGCCCGCGCAGGCATACGTGCGCGTCAGGCAATCGTTTCTGCACGACCAGGGTCTGGACGAACCCCGATTGTGGATCATTCTGCAGTTGCTCGCTCTTTGCGGCCAGCGCGGCTTCGTCAGCGGGTTTCACGACAAATTCGTAATTCGATTTGCCGTCGGCCGATTCCTCGGACAAACGCCAGTACCGTTCTTCGACAAACCGGAGCCCGATACGATACGGAGGCTGAGTGTGCCCGGACTCGGTCAACTCGATGGGCGCGGTCATGCTGCCGCCGAAGCCGGCATCCGCGAGGTAGGCGGGCTTCCCGGCGCCCGGTTCACGAACGAGGAGACACAGGTGATTGTTGAGCGCCGCATCTCCGCGCTCATCGCGGCGCACGGCGCCCGCAACCCGCATCACGTCGAATCCCATCTCGGACAGCGCCCATCCAAACAGGCCATTCTGTTCGTAGCACCAGCCGCCGCGGCCACGCTCGACAATCTTCTCGAACGCGTCCTCCACGTCGATGGTGAGGGATCGTCCCATTTGGACATCGATATTCTCGAAGGGTACCGAACAGGCATGGCGCCGAAGCAACGAGGCCAGCGTAGACACCGTCGGCCGGGTATCGCCGCGGTATCCGATCCGACTGAAATAGCGTCCAAGCTTCAAGAGCGGGTACCGCGTTCAGGATTCGGTCGCGAGGGCGGTATCAGAAACTCTGCCGGAGCATCAGCAAGTGCCGGTCAGGATCCTCAAGCGTAGCGACGCGCGCGATTTCCCTGACGTTCGTAATCTCGCTCGCGTCTACCTTGAGTTCGCTCAGCGCCCCGATCGCCGCTTCGATATCCTCGACCTCGATCACCAGCACCGGTCCACCCCGCTTGACTTCCTGAACTTCGGCGAGCCCGATACGCACGGCTCCGGAATCGATCTTAAGTTCCGCCCAGCCCAGGCGATCGTCCCGCAGTTGCAGGCTGAATCCCAGCTTGTCTCCATAGAAGGCCAGCGACCTCTTCAGGCTGCTGACCGGAATCGAAACCAGTCCGCCCAGCTTAGATATTCTTTGCATTGTGAACCTCTCCGGTAGGTAACATTAGCGCACGAGCATCGCGGGTTAAATGGTTGGCTTGATCGATGGTTAAAGCGCATCCCTTCATGCCGGGCTCCTGGCAGACCCCCATTTTTCTGAAGTGGCTGAGGCGCACGCACGCCTGGCTGGGCCTTGCCGGCGCCGTTGCCGGCGTCCTGTTCTCGATCACCACACTGTTCATGGAGTATGACGTCTTCGGCTTGAACAACGAAACGGTCCCGGAGGGGGTGGTGGCGTTGGGGGTGAGG
>VYEH01000391.1:0-2828 GCA_009843005.1 Pseudomonadota bacterium
GCCGCACCCGCGGACCCGGCAACCCGATCAAGCTCTCCCGCTCTCGGGGGGAAACATTCACTGCGGCGCCCACCCGGGGACTACACACCGACGACGTGCTCCGAGCCTGTCTCGGCATGGAGGCCGCGGAGATCGAGCAACTGCGCAGCGAAGGGGTGATCGGCTGATGAGTGCACAAGTGGTCATCAACGAGGTCGGCCCCAGGGACGGACTGCAAAGCCAGAGCCGGATACTTTCGGTGGACGAGCGGCTGCAACTGATCGGCGCGCTGGAAGCAGCCGGCATCCGGCGCATCGAGGTGGGCAGCTTCGCATCGCCGAAGGCGGTACCGGCCATGGCCGGCACGGACCGACTGCTGGAACGGCTCAGCGGCGAAGGCCGGACAACCTACACGTCGATGGTTCCCAACCTCAAGGGGTATCGGTTCGCCCGCGAGGCGGGCGCGGTTTCGGTCACGGTGATTACCTACGCCTCCGAGTCCATGGCGCAGCGCAATGTGCGGATGACGCTCGAGGAGGCGGAACGCGTGGCCGACGAAATACTGCGGCTCGCCCGCGACGACGGCGTGGAAGCGATTATCATCGTCGCGGTCGCCTTCGGTTGCCCGTTCGAGGGTGCCGTGGATGCCGACTTCGTCGGTGACATCGCAGCGCGCTACCTGGAAGCGGACGTGGCGCGGCTCGTGCTGGCCGACACCATCGGGGCGGCGGACCCGGCGCAGGTCGGGCAGCTCGCCAGGGGACTGGTCGAGGAACACGGAGCGGCTCGGCTCGGTTGCCACTTCCACGATACCCGGGCCATGGGCCTGGCGAACGTCTACGCGGCGCTTCAGGCCGGCATCCGCTGGTTCGACAGCTCCATCGGCGGACTCGGCGGCTGTCCGTTCGCGCCGGGCGCCAGCGGCAACGTGGCCACCGAAGACGTGGTCATGATGCTGCACCAGATGGGATTTGAAACCGGTATCGACCTGCCGATGCTGCTGGAGGCGTCGGACCTTGCGACCCGGCTGACCGGCACAGCGCCCGGCGGGCGGGCGAGGGAATGGTTGCGGAAGCGCCTCGCCGCATCCGGGCGGGACCCGTCTGCCGCGCTGGAAGCCCGAGCCTGAATCGTAGTGCGACTCCGACTGCCTTGAACAACCCGAACACAGGTCAAGTCATGAATTCAACCAATACTCCTTTTCGCACAATCCTGCCGATTGCGGTTGTCCTGTGTCTGGGCGCATGCGCCGGGGACGACGATCCTGCCTGGCCGCAACTCGTGGATGCGGGCGGCGGATACGAAACAATGCCCCTGGAGAAGGATGTGGTGGTGGTCAAGGTGATACAGCATCTTGTCGCCAACATGGAAGATTTCGACGATCCGCGCGTCGGTCTCGAGGAAAATCTGGAGAAGATGGAGCATTGGATCGATACTGCCTGCTCGCAGGGCAGCAAGCCCGATTTCATCCTCTTCAATGAATTCCCCCTGACCGGGTACTCACGGGCGCCGCGCAACGAGAAGCTCGACTACACGATTCGCATTCCGGGGCCTGAAACCGGCCGGCTGGGCGAACGGGCCCGCGCCTGCGACAGCTACGTGATCTTCGGCAGCTACGTCCGCGATGACGACTGGCCGGGCCATATTCTCAGCATCAACACCGTCATCGATCGCCGGGGCGAAATTGCCGCCGAGTTCTGGAAAACCCGGAACATCAAGCGCTTCAGTACCGACGGAGGGGATATTCCGACCACGACGGTGGAAAACGTGCGCGACCGCTACCTGGACCGTTATGGAGAAGAGCAGCTGGTTCCGGTGCTGCGTACCGAGTTCGGCAATATCGCGGTCAGTACGGTACAGCTCGATCCCTTCGTATACGCCGCCTTCGCCATGCGGGGCGTCGAGATCATGTTTCGCACCGCCACGCTGTTCTGGGAGATCGATGTCAGGGCGGTCGCCCGCTACCACAACATGTATTCCGCCATGTCCAATATCGTTTTCCCGGATGACAGCCCGGCCGCATCGCTCGGCGGAAACTCGCTGATCGTCAGTCCCGGGGGCGACGTGCTGGCGCAAGCCTCGGGAAACAGCGAAGCGATAATCGAAGCGGAGATTCCCATCGCCGATTTCCGCGCCGGGCGCACCATCGGGCGCTACCCGCTGGAAGTGCTGGAGCCGGTATTTTCCCAGTATCAAGGCGAGGTTCCACTCAACCATCTCGACCTGCCGCCCGGCCAGTTGCCGCAAACGAGATCGGACATGGCCGAACTCCTCGACCGCGAGAGCCGCTGGTTGAACGAATAAGGCGGTCGCTGTCACAACTACGGCGCGTTTGTGGCAGCGCTTGCGTCGCTGGGTCGGAGCGAGTCAGTATGGGCGCCTGTCCAGGTCAAGGTCTCGCGATCTGACGGAGTCGTCCCTCAACGACACCGCCCATCAAACCTTGACGATCACCTTGCCGAAATTCTGCCCGCTCATGAGGCGGTGGAATGCCGCGGGCGCGTTCTCCAGGCCAACAGTCAAGTCCTCGCGCTGGTGGAGCTTCCCCTGGGCCAACAACGGCAGGCATTCCCGGATGTACTCGTCACGCCGGTGTTCGTAGTCATAGACCACCAGCCCGCTGACGACGGCGCGCTTGGCAATCAGCAGGCCGGGATCGGGGCCCGGGGACCGGTCGGCCCGGTTGTATTCGGCCATGAGGCCGCAGAGCACGACGCGTCCGTAATGCGCCAGATGCCGGCAGGCCGCCCGCAGAGTCGGGCCGCCCACCAGGTCGAAGTAGACATCGATGCCGTCCGGGCACAGTTCGCCGAAGCGAGCTTCGATATCTTCGCTGTGCCGGTCGATGC
>VYEH01000391.1:2838-11467 GCA_009843005.1 Pseudomonadota bacterium
CGATGCAGCCCGCCGTGCCGAGCGAGTCAACCGCGTAACGGCATTTCTCACCGGAGCCTGCGATCCCGATCACCCGGGCGCCTCGAGCTGCGCAGAGCTGCGCGGCGACCGAACCGACACCGCCGGTCACGGCGGGAATGACCACGCACTCACCGGCTCGGACCCCGGCCTGCCAGATCATGCCGGCATGGGCGGTCAGGCCCGTCATCCCCAGCACCGACAACGCGTAAGAGGGCGGATCGATATGGTCCGCAACGACATTCAGATCACCCCCGATGTGCACCGAATACGCCTGCCAGCCCCCCATGCAGCGCACAATTTGACCCGGGGAGAAGGACGCCACGTTCGAACGCACCACCTCGCTGACGGTCTCCCCTTTCATGACATCACCCGGTACCACGACACCGGACGGGTGTCGGCCCGCGATCTGGCTGCGCATGTATGGGTCCAGGGACAGGTAACGAGTCCGGCAGAGCACCTCATCGTCGCCCGCCTCTGGCATCGGCGCGTTTCGCAGGGAGAAATTCTCGGGAGTCGGTATGCCCCGCGGCGTGGATTCAAGGATGATCTGTCGGTTGGACTGCATGGCCGGGAGGCCTCCGCTACTGTGCCGCTCCTTCCTGCGTCAGCCCCGCCTGCATCCACCCCAGGTTGATGCCGATCCGCACCGCATCGGGATCGGCCCAGGAATAGGCCACGGTCTCGCCCGTCGCCGCTTCCATCACGCCCAGCGTGAGCACCGCGACCCGGCTATTCCGGGAAGTCAGCCGCGCCAGTTCCAGCGAGAAGCCCGTTTCGTCGCCGGACTCCGTGACCAGGGGAACCACCTGCCCCTCGTTGTGCAGGCGCAGTCCGCGAACCACCAGCATTTCCTCGGGATCGGCGGCAGCGGGGTCGAAGGCGCCGCGCCGGATGGCCGCCCAACCGCCAAAGTAGCGCACCTTGCGGTTGAAGTGCGGCTCGTCGCGGCCGAACAGGCGGTTGCCGTCCTCGTCGTAGGCCTTGTCTCCGATCAGGATCTCCTCGGCGGTGAGAGTCAGGGTATCGGTGATGTAAACGTTCTGCTCCTGGTCGGCGGAGTAGTAGAAGCACGCCCCGTCATCCATCTCCCCGAGATAATGGCCGTCCACGAAACGCCAGTACACGTTGCAACCCGGAATGTTGCGCAATTCTCCCGGCTCGATCCCTTCGATGACGGCCGGATCGCGGTCGGCGTACCGGTACTTGCCTTCGTCGTTGAAGCTGTGGATCGCAAGCTCGATGGCGCCGCGTTCGTCATTGACGCTGAAACTGTAGAGACGCTGGCGGTAGACGTCTTCGTAGTCGCCGTCCATGTACTGCTTGACGAAGACCGTGTGCTCGCCGACGGCGGGCGCGGCAACCGGCAGGAAGATATGGTGGATGTGCTCGTGGCGCTCTTCGGGCGCCACGCCGTCGACGGCCTGCTGCCATACCTGCTCGTTGTTGTCGTATTCTCCGGCGAACCAGCCGAGGAAATGTTCCAGGTCGGCCTCGGACCGCGGCAGCGGTTGCTGACCGTATGCAGCGCCGAGCGTCAGGGCAAGCGCCGCGGCCAGCGCCCTGGCGGTTTTCGGGGCGCCGCCGCCGTGTTGGCGCGTAGGCAACCGATGATGTTCCATGTAAGTCCGCGTGGGCACAACCATGCGCGGAGGGATCATGTGTTCAGTGGACATTTGTACTATTGATAGATCAATATATGTTTTTACCCGAACGCGATTATAGCAGGCGATGCCTGAAACCCTTTTCGACAAGTTATGGAGCCTTCACCGGGTCGCCGAAGTGGGTCAGGGGGAGTGCCTGCTGCACCTGGACCGCATCTTCCTGCACGAGCGCACCGGTAGCGTCGCACTGCTCAGCCTGGAACGGGCCGGCCGGAGAATTCGCTCGCCGGAACGGGTATTCTGCACCATGGACCATATCGTGGATACGCGGCCTGGCCGGGGCGATGAAACGCAGGTCCCCCACGGCGCTCACTTCATCGCGGCCACACGAGACAGCGCCAGGCGGGCGGGTATTCGCCTCTTCGACGTCAACGATCCGCGCCAGGGGATCGGTCACGTGATCGCGGCGGAACTGGGCATCGTGCTGCCGGGCATGAGCGTAGTCTGCCCGGACAGCCACACCTGTACGCTGGGCGCGCTCGGTGCGCTCGCCTGGGGCATCGGTTCCACCGAGGCCGAGCACGCGCTGGCGACGGGCACTCTTCGGGTTTCCCGTCCCCGGTCCATGCGCGTGTCCTTCGATGGCCGTGTCCCGGCGGGGGTCACGCCGAAGGACCTGATCATTCATCTCATCAGCTGCTTCGGAAGCCAGGCGGCGACCGGACACGCAGTTGAGTTCGCAGGCCCCGCGATCGAGGCGATGCCGGTGGAGGGCCGCGCCACGCTGTGCAACATGGCGGTGGAAATGGGTGCGTTCACCGGGCTGGTCGCGCCCGACGAGCGGACTGTTCGTTACGTTCGCGGACGCGAGTACGCACCCACGGGCGCGCTTTGGGAACAGGCCGCGGAGCACTGGTCCGCACTGCACAGCGACAGCGACGCACTGTTCGACCGGGAACTACAGATCGACTGCGCGGCCGTCGCGCCCTCGGTCACCTGGGGCACCAACCCTGAGCAGGCGGTGCCGATCGGCGGCCGCGTGCCCCATCCGGATTCCTTCGCCGATTCGCATCGGGCCAGTGCCGCAGCCAGGGCGCTGCAGTACATGGACTTGGCGCCCGGAACTCCGACGGACACCATCCGTGTCGATGCGGCCTTCATCGGATCCTGCACCAACAGCCGCCTGAGCGACCTGCGCGCGGCGGCGGGTTACCTCAAAGGGCGGCGGATCGCACCGTGGATCCGGGCACTGTGCGTGCCGGGCTCGTCCAGCGTCAAGCGCGCTGCCGAAGCGGAAGGCCTCGATGAGGTGTTTCGCCGGGCCGGTTTCGAATGGCGCGAGGCAGGGTGCTCCCTTTGCTTTCATGCCGGTGGTGAGTCTTTCGGCGGTCAGCGGGTGATTTCCTCGACCAATCGCAATTTCCAGGGACGGCAGGGACCCGGGGCCCGCACCCACCTGGGCAGCCCGCTGACCGTGGCCGCCTCGGCGTGCCGCGGCTATATCTGCGCGGCGGAGCCGACCGAATGAAGCCGCAGCCTTTCACGGTCCACCGGGGTATTGCCGCGCCGTTGCTGACCCGCAATATCGACACCGACACCATCATTCCATCTCGGAAAATCCAGCGCGTTTCCAAGCAGGGGCTGGGTGACGGACTGTTCGCTGGCTGGCGCTACCGGGCGCCCGACAGCCGGGAACCGGACCCGGAATTTATCCTCAACCGCGACGGCTATCGAGACGCCAGCATCCTGCTGGCGGGCGCCAACTTCGGCTGCGGGTCGTCCCGGGAACACGCCGTCTGGGCGCTCGGGGAATTCGGCATCCGTGCGGTGCTGGCGCCGTCGTTCGGCAGCATCTTTCGCAACAACTGCACTTTGAACGGGATTCTTGCGGTGGCCCTGAAGGATTCGACGATCCGCACCCTCGCCGACTGGGTGCAGACGGACCCCCGGAGTAATCAGCTGCAGATCGACCTGCAGAATCAGGTCATCGAGTGGAAGGTCGGAGGAACACTGGCCTTTGAGATCGAACCGGCCAAACGTCGGCTGCTGCTCCAAGGTCTCGACGGCATAGCGGTCACGCTGCAGCGGACATCAGCCATCGACGAATTCGAAGTCGCGGACCGCGCCGTCCGGCCCTGGGTCTACCGATTGCCGGAACCTCCGATAGCGCAGCCTGGCAACCGGCCCGGCAATAGAGGCCCCTGAGCTGCAAGGGTCAGGTTGCCTGGAGGGTCGGGCAACCGAAATACTTAAGCGCGCGGAAACTGAACCAGCCCGGACCGCTCCAGTTCGTCGATCCGCTCCGGCGGGTAGCCCGCGGCCACGAGCACATGCCGGCCGTGCTCGCCCGCGGCCGGGATGTCCTGCCGGAGCCCGAACCGCGCATCGGACCAGTCGATAGGCAACGCAGGGGTCTCCGTACGCGTGCCGGAGCGGGGACCATCGCGCAGCGTGACCTCGACAAGCCCGCCGTTGGCGCGAAGGTGCGGGTCATCGAACAGGTCGGACGGTGTGTTGACCTGAGCGAACGGCACGCCCGCCCGGTCCAGACGCATGAGCAGTTCCTCCCTGCCCAGGGAACGAAACAGCGCCGAGACAACCGGCAGGATGCGGTCGCGCCGGCGAACACGTTCGTTGTTCTTCGCCAGGGACACATCGGCCCGCAGGTCCTTGAGATCGAACTCCTTGCAGAAGCGCCCCCACTGGGTGTCGCTGACTACGCCGACGAATATCTTCTCTCCTTCCCGTGACTCGAAAACGTCGTAGATGGCCCAGGCCGAACGGCGTACCGACATGGGCAGGGGCGCCTCACCCGTCACGGCCTCCTGCGCCATGTGCTGGCCGACCAGAAAGGCGGTCGTTTCGAACAGGGAGCCGGTGATGCGCTCACCCGCGCCGGTGCGCCGCCGCCGCTCGAGCGCGGCCAGAATGCCGACGACGCCGAACAGTCCCCCGGTGACGTCGACCACCGAGGCTCCGACCCGCATGGGCCGATCGGGCAGGCCGGTCATGTAGGCGAGCCCGCCCATCATCTGCGTGACCTCGTCCAGCGCGGCGCGGTGCTCGTAGGGGCCGGACAGGAATCCCTTGAGGGAACAGTAGATCAGGCGCGGGTTTGCGGCATGCAGATCGGGCCACCCGAATCCCAACCTGTCCATGGCGCCCGGCCGGAAATTCTCGATCAGCACGTCCGCGCCGGCGAGGAGTTCTCCGGCCAATTCGCGCCCCAGGGGGTTCTTGAGATCGATGCAGATGCTCTTCTTGTTGCGGTTGTACATGGGAAAGTAACCCGCGCCGGACCCCTTCAGGCGCCGGGTCTTGTCGCCGCCGGGCGGTTCAATCTTGATGACCTCCGCGCCCAGATCGGCCAGGATCATGCCGGCGGCCGGCCCCATGACCATGTGGCTGAACTCGATCACCCTGACGTGCGCGAGCGGAAGTTCCCCGTGCGAATGCATGCCGCCGATTTGCTACCGTTTTCTATTCAGCAATTCGCCGTATGGTATATTTGTTATGTTGATATAACAATAGCGCAAAGTTGCGGCATCGAAGCAGGCTGAGTGGCGTGGCGACGGATATCCTGATCAGTGAAGTCGGTCTGCGGGACGGCCTGCAGAGCATCGATGCCATTCTGTCCACCGAACGGAAAAAGGCCTGGATCTCGGCGCAGCATGCCGCCGGTACCCGCGAGATGGAAGTGGGTTCGTTCGTCCCCGCGAAGCTGATTCCGCTACTGGCCGACACGGCCGAGGTGGTGCGTCATGCGACGAGCCTGCCGGGGCTGCGCGTGGCGGCTCTGGTACCGAACCTGCACGGGCTGCGAGACGCTGTCGCCAACGGCGTACACAAGGTCACCCTGCCCTTTTCCATGAGCGAAACCCATTCGATCAGGAATCTCCGCAAGACACATGCGCAGGTCATCGAGGAGATCGGGCGATGTATCGAATTTCTGGACACCTTGCCCGGGGAACGGCGGCCGCAGTTCGAGGTCAGTCTCTCAACCGCTTTCGGGTGTACGCTCGAAGGGCCGGTGCCGGAACAACGCGTGATCGGGTATGCGGTTCAGGTCATTGCACTGGGTGTCGATGAAGTCTGCCTGTCGGACACCACCGGCTACGGTAACCCGGCCCAGCTCAGGCGGCTCGTCCGCGGCGTACGGGAGGCCTGCGGCGCGGATCGGCTCGACAGTGTGCATCTTCACAATACCCGGGGACAGGGACTGGCCAATGCGCTCGCCGCCGTCGAGGAGGGCATCACCACACTGGACAGCTCCCTGGGCGGCATCGGCGGCTGTCCCTGGGCGCCAGGCGCCAGCGGCAACATCGTCACCGAGGACCTGGTGTTTCTGCTGGAATCCATGGGCCTCAGTACGGGCATCGACCTTGATGCGCTGATCGAAGTCCGCGAACTGGTCCAGGCGGCGCTGCCGGGCGTCGAACTGTTCGGGTTTACGCCGGCCGCGGGCCTGCCGCTGGGCTATCGGCCCGCATGCGAACCGTCGCCGTAACCGACCCTCGGTCGGGTCGCGCTGTTGGCCGCCTGGATGCAGCCGATACGGCCATGGTTCAGGGTGTTGCCGCGCGGTTGCGTAGTGCGCAGTCGGGCTGGCGGCAAGGCGGCCTGGGCGCGCGTACCCAGTGCCTGGTGCATTGGCGCGAGGAGTTGATCCTCCACCGCGAAACCATCGTCGAGGCGCTTTCGGCGGACACGGGCCGGCGACTCTTGTGCCACCTGGAGATACAGAAGACGCTGGAGCTGATCGACCACTGGATCGAGCGCGCGCCTCACATACTCTCCGACGGCGGAACGGGCCGCTCGCGCATGTCTCCGTCGGTGACCTGGCGGCATGTGAACGTGCCCTACCCGCTGGTCGGCGTGATCAGCCCATGGAACTTTCCGCTGACGCTGGCGGTACTGGACGCCATTCCCGCCCTGCTGGCAGGATCCGCCGTGCTGCTCAAGCCCAGCGAAGTCACTCCCCGTTTCGTCGAGCCGCTGTGCGAGAGCATCCGGGCGGTGGAGGGACTGCATTCGGTCTTCGACGCCGTCGTCGGCGACGCCGGGACCGGCATCGATCTCGTCGATGCGGCCGATGCGGTCTGTTTCACCGGCAGCGTGGTCACCGGCCGCAAGGTGGCTGTGCAGGCGGCCCGAAACCTGACCCCCGCGTTCCTCGAACTGGGCGGCAAGGACCCGGCCATCGTCACCGCGACAGCCGATCTCGACAACGCCGTGCGCGCCATCACGCGCAGCGCTTTCGGCGCCACCGGCCAGGCCTGCCAGTCGCTGGAACGGGCGTACGTGGCGCGTGAAGTCTTCGACGACTTTCTCGAGCGTCTCGTGCAGGCCGCCAACGGGATCCGCCTGAACCGCCGGCGGATCGACCGGGGTCACCTCGGACCACTGATCCTTCCCGGTCTGGCGGATCGCATTCGGCGGCAACTAGACGATGCTCGCGCCGGGGGCGCCCGCGTTCACTGCGGTGGCCGCATTGAAGACCACGGCGGTGGGCAGTGGTGCCGCCCGACAGTCCTGAGCGGCGTCAGGCCGGACATGCTCGTCATGCGCGAAGAGACATTCGGCCCTTTGATCGCGGTGATGCCCACCGCTTCGAGCCGGGAGGCGATCGAACAGGCGAACGACTCCGACTACGGCCTCTCGGGCGCTGTTTTTTCGGGTTCCGCGGCGGAGGCCGAGGCCATCGCCGTGCAACTTGAAGTCGGCGCGGTCAGCATCAACGACGCCGGACTGACCGCCTTCGTCAACGACGTGGAAAAGCACTCGTTCAAGTGGTCCGGCATGGGCGGTTCGCGCATGGGGGACGACGGCATGCGCCGATTCATGCGCAAGCGCGCCCTGCTCTTCCAGACCGGTGCTGCGGCCTCCATCGACCTGCTGCGCGAGAATCAGGCAGAGTGACTGGAGCCCGTGACGCCGCGGCAATCGAACGGCCCTGCCCCCGGGCTGCCGGCGGACGCCGGCTGGTCACCGGCGCGATGGTCAGACGCGCGCCAGCGCGCGCTCGACCTGGCGTTCCAGGTTCTCCATGGGCAGGACGTCGGGCCCTCGCTTGAGTACGAATTCCAGAAACCTTTCCGCGATCATGGACATGGACCTGGACTTCGGATGAACGACGTGCCAATCGGACAGCACGGGAAAGCCCGCAACCCGTAGCTGCACCAGGTCGGTCCCGACCGCGTCGGCCAACACGTAGGCCGACAGGATCGTGATGCCCATGTTCTCCACCACCGCGTACTTGATGGCCTCGTTGCTCTCGATGGTCATGGTCTTGCCGAGCTCTTCGCCCCGTCGGTCGAGGTGGCGGCGAACCGCGTTGAACGTCCCGGAGCCCGGCTCGCGCATCAGGAACGTCTCGTTCTCAAGGTCAGGCCACTCAAGTCCCTTGCGCCCGGCCAGCCGATGCCGCCGCGACGCGATGACGGCCAGCGGATTCGCCAGGAAGGGATGGGACGCGATGTCGAGTTCGCGCGGCAGGTCGTTGAAGATGTACAGATCGTCCCGGTTGCTCTCGAGCCGCGCGATGATCTGCGCGCGGTTGCCCACGTGGAATTCCACTTCGATCTCGGGATACTCCCGGCAGAACGCACCAAGAATGCGCGGCAGGAAATACTTTGCCGTTGTGACCACAGCGATCCGGAGCCTCCCGGCCCTGAGTCCCTTCAACCCGTTGATTGTCTCGTCGAGGCGCCCGATCTCGGCGAACACCCGGTTGGCCGTAGCAACCACTTCGCGGCCGGCATCGGTCAGGTAGAGCCGCTTCCCGATAACCTCGTGCAGCGGCAGTCCGACGGCCTCGGTCAGCTTGCGGACCTGCACCGACACGGCGGAGTGGCTCAGGTAGAGCTCCTCGGCCGCACGCGCCATGCTGCGATGCTCGGCCACCTTCGCGAATATTTCGAGCTGCCTGAGCGTCCCCAGGCGGGTGAACAGCCGCGAACCCATCGCATTACCCCACAGATAATAGATTAATGATCATAAATATATAT
>VYEH01000323.1 GCA_009843005.1 Pseudomonadota bacterium
CCGACGACAACCCCATCGTCGACTTCATCGGCGTAGATCCGTTTGTCGATGACATCGGCGTGTATAGGCAGATCTGGTCGTTGGGCCACCGCAATCCGCTCGGGCTCGACTTCGCCCTCGACGGCGGGCTGTGGGTCATGGAAATGGGACCGGAAGGCGGTGACGAGTTGAATCGCGTCGAGCGCGCCGCCAATTACGGTTATCCGATCGTCTCTAACGGCGACCACTACGATGGCCGTGAGATTCCCGACCACGACACCCGTCCGGAATTCCGGACGCCGGCGATCTGGTGGACGCCGGTCCTGTCGCCGGGCAACCTGATGGTCTATCGCGGCAGCCTGTTCCCGGGCTGGCGCGGCAACGCGTTCGTCGCAGGATTGTCCTCCCAGGCGATCGTGCGTATCGAGCTCGACGGCGACACTGCGCGCGAAGTCGAGCGCTACGACATGCGTGCCCGGATCCGCGGCGTGTTCGAGGGGCCGGACGGCGCTGTCTGGGTACTCGAGGACGAGGAAGAGGGCAGCATGGGACGTCTGCTCAAGCTCACGCCGAAAGGCTGAACGGCTCATCGAATTCGAAGCAGATCCAGAGACGCCGTCATCGTGACCGCCGTGGCGCCTGAAGTTTCGGTCATTTTCAGCACCTATCGCCAACCCGAGTGGCTACGCAAGACACTGTGCGGATTTGCTCACCAGAATTACACGAACTTTGAAGTCGTCATAGCCGATGACGGCTCCGGCGAAAAGACGGCGGAGGTCATTCGATCTGCCCGCAGGAGCACGGAGCTGCGAATCGAGCACGTCTGGCAACCGGATCGGGGGTTTCGCAAATGCCGGATACTGAACAAGGCCATTCTCAAGGCACAGGGCGATTACCTGATCTTCACCGACGGGGATTGCATACCGCATCCGGAATTCATTGCGCGGCACGTTGAACTGACCGAACCGATGCGTTTCCTTTCCGGAGGGTTGTTGCGCCTGCCGTTGGGACTCTCCCACAACATCCAACCTGACGACATCGCCTCCGGACGCTGCTTTTCCGTTTCATGGCTGCGCAGCCACGGCATGCCGTTCACATACAAGCTGCTCAAGCTCAGCGCGGGCCTGGGCTTCGGCGCGGTGCTGGACCGCGCGTCCCCCACCACCGCAGGATGGAACGGGCACAATTCCTCGGGCTGGAAGGACGACATCCTTCGTGCGAACGGATTCGATGAACGGATGGGATACGGGGGAGAGGACCGGGAACTGGGAGAAAGGCTGGAAAACGCCGGCATTCGCGGCAAGCGCATCCGCCACCGGGTGACCTGCCTGCACCTGGACCATCCGCGCGGCTACGTGAACGCGGAAGCTCGCGCGGCCAACCTCGCCATCCGCCGCGAGACCAGACTGAAGCGCCGCACGCGCACGCGGCACGGCATCGCGGAACAGTAGCGCAATGGTCGATATCTTCAAGGGGACGACTGCGCAGAGACCCCCATCGGGTTAGCCGAGCGAAATTCCGGCTTGCTCAAGGTACGACTTCAGGGGTTCCAGATGAGAGGCAAAATGCTGCCATCGGTGGACGGACCGGCTGTGCATTTTCTCGCGCACCTGCACTGTGCTGGCTGTATTGCTCGGGGTTATGTTCCGATGAAACTCCAGACAGGTCTTTTCGAAAGGCAATCCGAGTCGAGCCAGCAGTCTGCGCGTCTGGCCCTCCTGATCGCCAACCAGAGATTCGTATTCGACTTCGATCATTCGGTCCTTGAGGACCTTCCGCCAGTGATTGCGCAACCGGTCGTGAGCGACATAGTAGGGTCCCAGGTCGGCCAGCGTATATGCGTACCGGAAGAACGATTGTTTGAACATGGCGAAGCAGGCATCCATCGGATGCCTCTTCAGGCAAACGATTCGAGCCCGGGGGAAGGCTTTGGCGATGAATCCGAGATACAGAAAATTCTCGGGGAACTTTTCAATGAACCACGGCTTGACGCCGAACTTGTATCTGACCGCCTCCATGTAACCGTCAGCGATAGCCTTGGTCGGCTTTTCCGCAGCCGCTTCAACGATGGCTGCACTCATTGACTCACTGCTTTGTATCCCGCTGGCGCGCCGAATCGAGTCCTGGAGAAAGTACGTCTCACCCACGCTTTCTACCTGTGAATGACAGCTCACGATGCGTTCGACCAACGTCGTGCCGGTGCGTGGCAGTCCCACAATGAATATCGGTGTCTTTGTCGAGGCGTCTGCCGAGATTGGACCCGGCGCGGATAACAACCAGTCCGCACCGCAATTTTCTACAACCGTGTCTATCAACCGCAAATCCGCAGTCACTTCGTAGCCGGCGACCCTGGCTGCCGCGTATCCCGCCATCTCGTAGTACTTGAACGCCTCGTCCCACTGCCCGATATCCTCCAGCTCCTTGCCGATGGCGTAGTAGAGAAAGATGTTTCGCT
Source organism: Pseudomonadota bacterium (assembly GCA_009843005.1). GTDB lineage: Bacteria > Pseudomonadota > Gammaproteobacteria > Steroidobacterales > Rariloculaceae > UBA6522. The sequence continues at coordinate 2,435 of VYEH01000323.1, forward strand.
CCGCGTGCAGGTTCATTGTGCGAAGCACTTTCTTCATCTGTTCGATGTGCATGGAGTCGGACGCTGTCTGGATTCGCGACAGCGCATAGTGATTGCGCTGGTGATTCGGATGTTTGTCCAGCAGGCGACGGTAGATCGCCCTTGCCGCGTCAATCTCCCCGACGAAGACACTGCAAGCGGCGAGGTTCGCCTCGATGGAATCGACGCCCGGCTGCAACTCATTGGCTCTCTTGTACAGGGGCCAGCCACGATCCGGCAGCCCGGCATTCGTGTAGATTGTGCCCGCCATATCCAGGTATCGCGGACTGCGGTCCAGTTGAGCTACGCAGCGCTCCAGGATATCGACCGCCTCGCCGAACCGCCCCGAAGCGATGTGCTGACCGGCAAGTTCTATCGCCGCGTCGTAGCGTCGGCCGTCGAGCCTGAGCGCCCTGGAAAATGACTTCGCGGCAGGTGAAGCAAGTCCGGATGCTTTCGCTGCAAGTCCGGCGAGAAAATGACCTTCCGGACTATTCCTGTCCCGCTTCAGTATTTGTTTCGCGCAGGCCTTGACCCTGGCCCAGTCACCCGACTGGGATGCCTTCCTTGCCATTGCACTGATTTGGTCAATATCAATTCTCATTCGGCGCTGCCTCGAATCTGAAGGGTGTCGAACGAGGCGCCACTAAAGGGCAATGCCGGCGTTTTCCAGTGTTGCCTTCAACGGTTGCAGATGCTTCTCGAAATATGTCCAGCGATTGACGGATCGGGTATGGATTCGCTCCCGAACCTGGACTGAACTTGCGGTGGTGCTTGGAGTCTTGTTCTGGTCGAAGTTCAGACAAGCATCTTCGAAGTCCAATCCAACCCTCCGTATCAGTGACCGTGTCTGAACCTCCTGCCCTGCGACGAGTTTTTCATACTCGACTTCGATCAGCCGATCGCCAAGAACATCGCGCCAGTGATTGAAAAGCCGATGGTATGCCAAATAATACTGAGCAAGCTCGGCGAGCGTGTAGGAAAACTTGTACGCCCAGGTGAATAGCTGCTTGTACATTGCAAAGCAGGCATCCATCGGATTCCGCTTAAGGCAGATTATTGGAGCATTCGGATAGGCCTTCGCGATAAAACCCAGAAACAGGTAGTTGAAAGGAAGCTTGTCGACAAACCAAGGCTTATCGCCAAGCCTGTAGTGCACCGCACTCAAGTATCCTTCGGACAACAAGTTTATTTTCTTTTTTGCGGCCGCCTCGACTATTGCAGGATTCATTTTTTCGGTTGTCCCAATGCCACTTTCACGTCGAAGTACCATCTGAACAAACTCAGTTTCGCCAACACTCTCGACGTGTGAATGACTCGCCAGGATTCTCTCGATCAGAGTGGTGCCCGACCGCGGAAGACCCACAACGAAAATAGGGGTTTTATGCCGTTCATCACTCGATGCTTCGGACGCTCCTGCAGCGAGCCAATCGCCGTTACAAACAGCGATGATCTTGTCGATCAACTGCAGGTCGGCTTTTACGTCGTAGTTGGCTACGCTCGCAACTGCATCGCCTCCCATCTTGTAAAAGCGAAAGGCCTCCTCCCACTCTTCCAGATCTTCATACTCTTTACCGATGGCGTAATAGATGAAGATATTCTTGTCAGGCTGCATATTGGTCGAGCGAAGCACCTCCCTCATTTGCTCTATGTGCTTCGTGTTTCTCGCTCTTTCCAGCCGGGCCAGGTGATAGTGATTGCGTTGATGAGTGGGAAATCGCTCCAACAGTCTTTTGTAAATTTTCCTCGCCACTTCGATCTCACCGATGTAGACGCTGCAGGCAGCAAGGTTTGCCTGAAAAAGATCGACGCGCGGCTGAAGCTCATTCGCTTTCTTGTACAGGGGCCAGGCCCGTTCGGGCATTCCGATATCCGAATACACGGTGCCCGCCTTGTCCAGGTAGAGTGGGCTGTTACCCAAGGCCCCTTCATACCTGAAGAGCAGTTTCGCGGCGTCGCCGTTGCGGCGTGCAATTGAATGCTGATCCGCCAACTCGATGGCTGCATCGTAACGGTCGGCATCGAGTTCGAGCGCTGTTGCGAAAGCCTCGGATGCCTTCACAGGACGATTGGACGCCTTCATGACCAACCCGGTCAGGAAGTAGCCTTCGGGACTCGCGCTGTCCTGCCTTAATATTTCCTGCGAACAGGTTTGGACCGTCTTCCAGTCCTGCTGTTGCACAGCTCTTCTTGCTATCGAGCTGATCTGCGCCAGACGTTCATTCATTCACCGGGCCCGCGTCAGGTCAAGGCGGTATTCCACCAACAGGTACACAGCAACAGATTATGAATTGCGTGCGCCGAAAAAAGGCCGCGCAAAGCGGCCTTTTCCCATTCAAGAGCAAATTCAGCCTATTCGAAGCTCTGTATCAGCCGCAAGTAATAGCCCCTGCCGAACAACCGGTACGCGGCTACATCGGTGCCCGCATTGAATCCCAGATCGATGTAAGGCGGCGGTTCATTGCTCAGGTTGGTGACGCCCAGGGAGATTTCGGTGCCCGTTCCGGAAAACTCGTACCTACCCACAATGTCGTGATACAGCAGAGCATCGATGGTGTACTCGTAATCGCCGGCATAGTTGGTCATGCTGGTCATTGAGCCGACAAATTCTCCGAGCCAACCGATCGAAAGGTTATCCCGGTACCACTGGAGCGAGAGATTCGCCTTGTTATCCGGGTATGCTCCCCCATCCTCGTCGCCCACGGACGTATACGTACCGCCCAGTTCCTCTCGAGGAGCTCCCGCGAACGGCGTCTTGGTGCGCCCCAGCAAGTGCGTCCACAGCAGTGCGGCTTCGAACTGACCGACATCGGTGTCAAAGTCATAGCGGACCTCAAGGTCGATTCCCTCCGCACCCTGGTCGGCAACGTTCAGCGTGCTGTCTCTGATCGTGAGGATGTCGTACCTTGACGTTCGCGTGACAAGCGCGCAGGACGCTTCGTTCTGGTTGATATAGCAATCATCCAGGATGAACTGAACACCGAGGGAGCTGATGCCGTCCGTAAGTTCGGTTTTCCAGTAGTCAACCGTCATGGTCATGTCACCGTTGCCGAACCCTGTGTTCCACACGGCGCCGGCCGTCAACGTGTCGCCGTACTCGGGGGTCAGGTTCGGATTGCCACCCACCAGTGCGTGAACCTGACTGTCGGTCTGGATGCCGACCTGTTCGCATCCCGGCGGCAGCGCCTCCCCCGCGGGTGGAACACATGGGTCGCTGTAGGTCGGGAAACTGTCCACCACGCCTCCGAAGAGGTTACTTATGGTGGGCGCCCGGAATACCGTGCCCGCAGTCGCCCTTAATTTCAGGTCGTTGGTCGCCTGAAGCTCGATTCCAGCCTGCCAGGTCGTATCGCTTCCGAACGCATCCCAATCGTCGTACCGAATGCCTCCGCTGATGCTCACGGCCTGTACGCCGTTGTCGAAAACGGGTGCGAGGAATTCGCCGTAGATGCTGTCGTTGGTCAGCGTACCCGCGGTGCCCGCACCCACGTTTCCGGTCACCGCGCCGATGGTCTTGGCCGAGTCCGGCGTGTAGGTGTACTCCTGTGTCCAGCGGGCATATCCGGCAGCCCAGCCGAGTGGACCTGCTCCCAGATCGAACGCGGAACCGCTGAGGCCGAAGCCGGCGGCTTGCTGTTTCCCGATATACGTATCGACTGTGTCCAGTGCGACGTAGTTGACCATGTCCTCGGTAAGCGTCGTATGGGTAGGCTGACTGTCTGCGTCCACCTCCCCGCCGCCGAAGAGATTCAACGGTACGCAACCAACGATCAAGGAGGTCGGATCGTTTACGTCGCCGTAACACTCGGGTCGTCCGTCACCATCCAGGTCCGCCGACGGACCCAGGGCATTGTACAAACGGACACCGGAAAACTGGCCGAAGTCCCTGTCCGTTCGGCTTCGAGTGCCCTGGTTCAGGTAAACGTTCCAATCGATATCGTTGTCGAGCGTACCTTCCAGGCTCGCCACCCACTGGTACTGTGAGATTTCCTGCTCGAAACGGCGGTTGGTCTCGATCATGCGGCGACGAGGCCCCACCACGGGCTCGTACATAAGCATTGTCTCGGGGCCCGTAGCGTTGTAGGCATCGACAGCCCGGCGCAGATAATAGTTGTCCTCGGAGATACCCGAGTACATTTCGCCGTTGTAAACGCCATCGTACATGGGATCACCGCCGGTGTACGGCAGCGGCGCCAGTTGCTGCGCCGACGAGCGGTCGTTACCCCGAATCTCGGCGTTGAAGGTAATGTTGTTTGCCAGGTCGAACCGGCCTTCGGCAAACAGATTGGTTCGCTCGTAGGGCGTCTGGACGTAGTTGACCGGCGCGTAATTGTATGTGCGCCCGTCATGCGGTTCCATCAAACCGACTTCGTAAGGAGCAGTTGCCGGCGTACCGATCATGAACAGCCCCTGTTCAAAGAAGGACAGGCGGCTTTCGGGAATGCGGGAAGAACCGCCCTGGTAGCACCCACCCGTGGGCGAACCGTCCCAGGGAGCTGTCACCTGATGTTCGCAACCTCCCGGATAGATGTAGTAGGCGCCCTGAAAGAAATCCCACGGCGCATCGCTCTGGAAAGCCTGTTCCTGGTTCACGTACTCAGCGCCAAAGACGAAATTGCCGTCGCCGAAGTTTGCGCCCGCGATCAGTCCGATCGTTTCCTGCGCGCCCGATTTCATGTCGGCGAAGTCGGCAGTCTGGGCGTTTAGCTCGATACCCTCGAAATCCCTGCGGGTGATGATGTTCACCACACCGGCTACCGCGTCGGCGCCGTAGACGGCCGAAGCGCCGTCCTTCAGGATTTCCACCCGCTCGATCATCGTAGACGGAATGGTCTGGTAGTCACCGCCGTCCACCACCCGCTGGCCATTGACGAGCGTCAGCGTGCGGGCGGTACCCAATCCACGCAGATCGATAAGGACGGCGCCGGTACCGCCGTTGTTCGTGGTCGTTCCGATCGGTGAACCGGACATGGAAGGCATTTTCTGGATGAGGTTGCCGACATCGGTCACTCCGTAGGCCAGAATGGCCTCGCGGTCAACGACTGAAATCGGGCTTGCGCTGTCCAGGTCGGGACGGCTGATGCGGGTACCGGTGACGACGACTTCTTCCAGTACCTGTTCACCCTGGATCTGGGCCAGCGCACCAGGTGAAATTCCGGCAGTCAGCGTGCCGGCCCCAATGCCAAGTGCAAGTCGCACCGCACGCTGTACTTTTCTGTTGGTAGGCATGAGTTGTTCTCCCCGGAAAACTATTTTGGAAATTTTTTGAATTATTCAAAACCCTGATTGCTTGTTGCTAGTACGCAACAGTTACCATGCATATTAGGATACCCTATTTTCTTTATTGAGCATAAGCATATTCCGGCATATTTGCCGTAAAAAAACACACGACTGCAACGTGATTCTCGCGCTCCACAGGCCCAGAAACTCGAAGAAGCGATTGTCACGGATACGCGACTGCAGGACCCAAAATGTGATCAGTTGGTCACAAATCAACACTGTAGAATTTGAAGATGTTTCCGACACGGACACTGTCCCGGCCTTTTCCGTTTGTGTTCTGGTTTTGTAGTTTGGAACAACGGGCTGGCAGCTACACTAAATGGCAGATAGTTCAAGAGCGCCGCCACTTATGGTGAACCCATGTCAAGACAATTGATTCCATTTGCATTGGCGCTGCTTTCGGCCATTGCATCCGCGCAGGAAAGCCCCGTCTGCGTGTTTCAGGACGTCAACGTGATCACTCCTGATGCCGAGGACGAGTTCGGGTCTATCGCCGTCGGTTTGGCGGCCGACCTGGTGCTGCTCGCGAACAATCCGCTGGTAGACGCGGGCGCCGCGAGCCTGCCATTGGGTGTCATGGTGCGGGGCAGGTGGCTCGACCGGGATGCGCTGGATGCGGGCCTGGCCGCGATCGCCGCGCGGCACCGCTAACCTGCGGTATTCTTTGGGGGGCGTGTTACCGGATGCGAACCTAGAATTGAACTCACAAAAAACCACTGCTCCACATCCGTGTGTCAGTGGAATGATGGCGCTCGCCCTGATGTGTGCATTGCCGGTCCGGGGCGCCGACTGGAGCATTACCGAGGCGCACCTGTCGTACGGCAACCTGGATATCCCCACGTTTGCCGGCGGCGGCGATTCGAATCACTTCATTTACACGCTTCAGCACGCCAGCGGCTGGAAGTACGGCGACAATTTTTTCTTCATCGACTTCCTGGATGCTCAGGATCCGGGTTTCCAGGATTTCGACGTCTATGGGGAATGGTATTCCAACTTCAGTCTGGGCAAGATCGCCGGGAGAACCGTCGGCGGCGCCATCGTCTCTGACATCGGCCTGATCTGGGGCTTCAACTGGGCGTCGGACGCCGACGTCAAGAAATACCTGCCGGGCTTTCGCCTGGTGCTTGACCTGGGCGGTTTCGCCTTCGCCAACCTCGACTTCACCGCCTACATCGACGACAGTGAAGGAGCGGCCGCAGGCGGTGCGCCCCGGGAAGGCGACTCCTGGATGATCGACTTCAACTTCGCGCGACCCTTTGCCATCGGCCAATCCAATTTCAGCATTGAAGGCCACATCGAATATATCGCTGCAAGGGACAACGAGTTCGGCGGCAAGGTCGAACACTGGATACTTGCCCAGCCTCAATTCCGCTGGAGTCCCAACGAACACTTGTCCCTGGGGTTCGAGTACCAGTACTGGCTCAACAAGCTCGGCGACGGCGCGACCGACGAAAACACGGTGCAGGCATTGCTGGTATGGAAATTCTGATCGATCGGCGAGCGCGTCTCGACGATCGAATGGCTAGCACATCGTGACGATCGAAATCGGCCTGGTTCTGATTATTCTCGGCGGGGCGCTGGTGCTGTTCGTCACCGAGAAGGTCCGCATGGACGTCACCGCGCTCATCGTCCTGGGCGCGCTGGCCGTGACGGGCCTGGTAACGCCCCAGGACGCGGTGGCCGGGTTTTCCAATGGCGCCGTCATTGCCGTCTGGGCCATGTTCATCCTGAGCGACGGGTTGACCCGAACCGGCATTGCCAATGTCATCGGGCGAACGGTGCTGCGCTTTGCGGGTACCGGCCAGGGGACCGTGACCGTGGTCATCATGCTCACCGGCGGCGTTCTGTCCGCGTTCATGAACAACATCGGGGTGGCGGCGCTGATGCTGCCGGTGGTCATCGAGATCACCCGGCGAACCGGGATTCCGGCCTCGAAACTGCTCATGCCGCTGGCCTACGGCTGTCTGCTGGGCGGATTGACCACGCTGATCGGCACGCCGCCCAACCTGCTGATTGCCAACTCGCTTCAGCAGGCTGGCGAGCCATCCTTCGGCCTGTTCGACTTCACGCCCATTGGCGGGGGTGTGCTGATCGCCGGAATACTGTTCATGGCGCTGCTCGGCCGCCACCTGCTGCCTGCCACCAAACGCGAGGAAGAAACCCGGAAGCGCAGTCAGCGGCATCTGAGGACCCAGTACGGCCTGCATACCCGGGCATTCGAGATGCGGGTACCCCACGACTCCATCCTGGTCGGCAAGACCCTGGCCCAGAGCCGGATCGGCGTTGCCACGGGGCTGATCGTCGTCGCCAGGGAACAGAGCAACAGCACCGAGCTCATGCCGTCGCGCCAGACCGTGCTGCAGGGCGGCGACAAGCTCATAGTGCAGGGGCGGCTGGACCGGTTTCGAGCGTTCCAGCACTGGAGCGAGCTCATCATCGAGCGGGAAGCGCCGGTGCTGCAGGGCCTGATGGAGGGCCAGGTGAAACTGATGGAAGTCGTGGTCGAGGCAGGCTCGCCGCTGGCCGGCAAGCTGCTCCGCCATTCCGAGTTCCGAAAGTCTCATGGCGCCAACGTCCTTGCCATCCGCCGCGGGCGGCTGGTGCGCCGATCCAACCTCGCCAACGTCCCGATTCGGCCGTCGGATACGCTACTGTTGCAGACCCGCCCGGAGATCGCGGCGGAGCTCGAGCATTCTCCGGACTTCGCCCATTTCCGGGAAGTCGACGAGGCCGCTTTGCGGGATACCTACCAGCTCCAGGACTACATATTCGTGGTTCGCGTTCCTGAGCAATCCCAGCTCTCCGGCGATACGCTGGAGCGCAGCCGCATCGGGGATGCTTTTGACTTCCGCCTGCTGGCGCTGTTCCGGGAGGGCGACCTGAGCATCATGCCCGAGCCCGACCTGCCGCTCAGGGGCGACGACATCCTGCTCGTTCAGGGACGCCGCCAGGACCTGGACGTGCTGCGTGGGCTTCAGGAACTTCAGATCCAAAGGGGTACGCACACCTACCTGAGCGCCTTCGAATCCGATCGGCTCAGCCTCCTTGAGGCCACCCTGGAACCCCGCTCGAGCCTGGCGGGGCGGCCCCTGACCGAGATCAATTTCCGCGACACCTACGGACTGGAACTGGTGGCGCTGTGGCGCCACGGCGAAGCCATCCGCTCCAACCTGGACCGGTTGAACCTGGAAATGGGCGACGCGCTGCTCCTGCTCGGCCCCCGCGAACGGCTGATGGTGCTGGAGCGCGATCCGAAGTTCCTTGTATTGACGCCGGTGACCCAACGAATGCTGGATACCCGGCGCGCCCCCATTGCGGCGGGGATCATGCTCGGTGTGGTGCTCAGCGTTCTGGCGGGATGGCTGCCGATCTATGCCGCCGCCGTCATCGGCGCCACGCTGATGGTGCTCACCCAATGCCTGACCATGGAGGACGCCTACAGAGCCATCGATTGGCGGGCCATCTTTCTGATAGCGGGGATGCTGCCGCTGGGGACCGCCATGCAGGAGAGCGGTGCGGCGCAGTATCTCGCGCAGCTGACCATGCAGTACGTGGGACCGCTGGGTCCGTGGTGGGTGATAGCAGGGTTGTATGTCATGACTGCGGCCGGCACCATGATCATTCCCACCGCCGCGCTCGTCGTGCTGATGTCGCCCGTCGTGCTCTCGGCCTGTGCGGACCTGGGTATCGAGCCGCAGACGGCGATGATGGC
>VYEH01000264.1:0-6042 GCA_009843005.1 Pseudomonadota bacterium
GGCCAATCCGACCAGCAGAGCCAGGAGAATCCAGGAACAGAGCTTGCCGACGCGGGTCAGTTGACCCTCCGTAGCGTCGGGCCGCACGATCGCGCCGTAGATGTCCTTGCTCACCATGGAAGAGATGGATAGCAGGGCCGAGTCCGCCGTTGACATCATCGCCGCCAGAACGGCGCAGATGAGCAGGACCACCAGCCAGTAGCCGAACAGGGACGCCAGTTGCACCTCCTGCATCATGCGCCCGAGCACCTGGTCCGCGGCCGGTCCACTCAGTCCCTCCACGTGGGCCAGGCCCATGGTCCCTGCGACGAAGATGAATCCTATGGCGACAAACGGCATGAACGCCATCCAGGCGATGCTGCGGTTGAGCACGGCCATGCTTCGGGCTGCATAGACACGCTGTATCGCGTGGGGATAAAGCGCCGCGCCGAAGCCGACGACCAGGACGTAGCTGAGCCATTCGCGGGCCTGGGCGGCATTGGGCGGCGCCGCAAGCCCGCTACCGGCGGCAACATCCCGGGCCTGTATCAGCCGCGTGGCCTGCTACAGCGAGCCGAACTGCCGGAACAGCATGACCAGCAGCGCCGCCAGGCCGAGCAGCAGCAACACGCCCTGGATTGTGTCGGTCCAGGCCACCGCGCGAAGTCCGCCCAGGGTGCCGTAGATGACCATGATCAGCGCCAGCGCGATCACGCCGAACGCGAAGGCGACCGCGGGGTCGACGGTGGCCAGGCCCTCCATGGCGCGTCCCATGGCCATGAGTTGCGCCACCAGGTAGTTGCTCAGGGCCACGCACATGACGAGAGCGCAACTCACCGACAGCAGGCGCGAATCGAATCGATCCTGCAGGTAGTCGACGGGGGTCACGTAGCCTCGCCGGTCCGCCAGCCGTTTCAGCGCCGGTGCGAAGAACTGATACACCACCACGATGGCGAGCATGAAGTGCAGGCTGTAGATGAAGACGAAACCCTGGCGGTAGATGCTCCCGGTAAAGGCGAAGAACGTGTTGCCGCTGTAGGTGGTCGCGAACAGGGTAAGGAACAGCACGACGAAACCGATGCCCCGGCCGCCGAGATAGAAGTCGGCCAGCGTGTTGTCCCGTCGCGCACGCCTGGCGATGTAACCCACCCCGATCAGGCTGCACAGGTAGGCGATCACGACGGTCCACGCCAGGGGGCCGAGGGGCAGAAGTTCCATCACGGCGGGTGCTCCCGGCGCATGCACCACGCGGTGTAGAGGGCGGCCACCAGTCCGGCCAGCACCGCTGCCAGAACCCATGCAGGCAGGCCCAGCACGATGCGCCCGCCATCGTCGGGCCAGTACCAGGGTATGCCGATCGCAAGCAGCAGGCAGTAAACGGCAATGCGGACGATAACGTTCAAGTGGCTTGAGTCAACCTCCGGACAATCAGCCCCGCGACATCCGTGAACTCCTGGTTTGGGCCGCGCCGACAGGTGCGGCCCTCCTGTTGCGGATCAACGCATCGTCATGCTCTCGGCGCGGGCGCGATTCAGGCCGGTCAGGGACCGTTCGCGGCCAACCGCATTGCGAAGCGAAAGCTCGTAGTACTCCACGGCCTTCTGCCGGTCGCCGAGCGCCAGGTAAGTATCCGCCAGCAACTCAGCCATGGGTTGAACGGGTATCGCCGGACCGTAGTCGTGGGGCAATTCGCTTTCCAGGTCCGTCGCCCGCCGGATCAGCGCCAGAGCGCGGTCGGAATTGCCCGACGCAAATTCGATCTGCCCTTCCAGCGCCAGGCGCAACAGGTGCGGCGACGCCAACCGGTCGTCATTGGTGGCCACCGGCTCCTCGCCGCCCATGGACTCGAGCGCAGCCCTCGCGCCGTCCAGATTGCCCCGATTGAGCGCAATAAGTCCCTGGACGTAGTAGTCGGTGGCAACAGTCAACGGGTAGAGATCCGTAAGGTCAATCTCCACGTCCGCGTAGTGGCTGTCCCATTCCTGTGTGTCGACGATGTACGACGCCCGCGCGGCCACGTAGTTGGCGCGCGGGACCGGGCTGTCGCTGCCGTGCATCTCCACCTGCTTCTCGATCAGCGCCAGCCGTTCCCGGGCCCGCTCGCGCTCACCCTGCTGGGTGAGGCTGTAGATCAACCACGTCAGGGCGTGATAGCCCTGGTTGTCGTACAGGTCGTCCGGGTCCGCCTGCCGGGCTCTCGATTCCTCGAACGAGCGAATGTTGCGGTCGGTGCCCTCCTCCCACATGCCCAGGGCAAAATAGATGTGCGAACCCATGTGCAGGGCGTGCACCGCCGAAGGCGCGACGCGGATGTAATCGCGGGCCATCCTCAGCCCCAGCGGCGCGTGGACCGGATCGTCGTAACTGTGAATTGCGTAGTGCAGCGCACCGGGGTGCAGCGGGTTCTTCTCCAGGATCTCTTCGGCGATGGCGCCCGCCCGCATGTACTTGGCAAAGTCGCGCCCGTTGGCCTCCACGAGGATGTACAGGGCGTAGAACGCCGCCGCGTCCAGATCATCGGGGTACTTCTCGTGCAGCGCCCTCAGCGCGTCCCGATAGGCGAGGTTTCGCTCGTCCTGCGTGCCTTCGCCGAACAGGACCTCGATGCTCGCCAGGTAGTCCTTTTCCCGCTGGGTTCCCATCCGCGCCGCCCGCGCCTCCGGCGTGGGTCCCATCCGCTGCAGAACGGCCCGGGACTGCTCAGGATCGGTTCTGCGCCAGAAGCCGTGTTCCCACGACAGCGCTTCGCCCCAATAGGCCATGCCAAAATCCGGATCGATGGCCAGCGCCTCCTGGAACGAGGCGCGCGCGTCGGGGTATTCGAAATTGTGCAACTGCAGCAGGCCGCGCAGGAAGGCCGGCTGGGCCTCGGCGGCGCCGGTGGCCTCGAATTCCGTCATCCCGTAGTTATTCTGTGCCTGCACGGCCAGGGACAGCATGACGGCCCCCACGGTCAACGAGAGGTTTCGGGCGATTTTCATTGATCTCATCTGACTCTCCTGCGCAATTTCGGTTCGGTAGACAGCGTCCTTGCCCGACGCCAAGCACCACGAGACTCCGCTCCGGCGCCAGACCAAGGATAACCGACGCTGCCCGGCTTTCGCATGAAGGTTTCGAATTCTTCATGGCAAGCCCGTTTGCCTGACGGACTTCGGGAAATACGGCAGCTTGCCAAGGATAACGCCACAGGACATTATCCGGGCAGGAAACACAAAAAGACGGTCGAGGAGGCAACTCATGTACAAGCAACTGCCGGTCCTGGCTACCACTATCCTCTTGTTGTCCTGCACCGACGGTTCCGTCGACGACGAGCTGACCGTGGCCGAACTCTCCGAACACGGCCGCGAACTGTACTTTCTCACCGACTCCTGCGTCGAATGCCACGGGGCGGACGGCAGCGGTGGCCTGGCCGCCCCGCCGCTGGACGCCGGCATCACGCCCCGCTCGATCGACTACCAGCTTCGGACCAATCCCGAGATGGCCGAGCTGGCCGACACGCTTCAGGCAACGCAGCAGGACCTGCTGGCCCTGTCGGTCTTCATCAGGGAATTGACCGGCGACCCGGCGGATTCGGTCGCGGTGGCCGCGCTGGCGGCGGAGGCCCCGGTTGCCGGGGCGGACGAACCGGCGGCGGAGCAGGCCGCCGCTGCGGGGGTCTCGGCAGGAAGCGAACGCCTTGCCATGCTCAAGGCCGTCGAGGACTTTTCGGTGGTCGTGGAAACCTGGGAGCGGCGTGCAAGAGAAGGCAGCCTGATGCGAACCTACGAAGTCACCGTGGCAGCGGAGTTCGATCCCGGAGAGGCGAAATTTACCCCCGAGCCCGGCAGGACCTATTTCTACGAGAACGCCGGTACCCGGGGCACGCGCAATGTCCAGACCGGCGAAACCTTCTCGCCGGAGGGGATGAAGGTCGTGGTGGGTGATGCCGAAACCCGCGAAGTAATCGCCTGGTACGAGATCGCCCCCGAGCTGCGCAGCTCGATGCACTCCACGGCGCTCAGCCCGGACGGACGCTACGTCTACATCTCCGGGGCGTCGCCGAGCGCCGAGACGGAGCCGCAGGGCGCATCGCCCGGCCTGTCCCGCGCTGCTTCGAGCGTGCTCAAGGTCGATGCCCTCACGCTGCAGCCGGTCAGGCAGCTTTCGGTCGGCGGACGCATGCACCATGCGCAGGTGTTCCAGGATCGTTACATGTTGATCGACACGTTTGCCCAGGACCCGGATGCGCTGACCGCCTATCTGTTCGACCCGGAAACCGACCGGATCATCGGCGGCGTCCACGAGGAGGACCTGGGGGGCAACGCCTACACGGCGTGGACCGACAACGAGTTCATCTACATCATCATGGAACCCACCGGCTACGGGTTCCAAGCCGCACGCAGGCACATGTACGGCGAACTGACCGTGGTGCCCACGTCCTGGGTGGCCCGGCTGGACCCGGAAACCTGGGAAGTCCTGCAGGAGTACCCGCACCCCGGCCACCGCGCCGACTGGATCTGCTTCGATCACGACGGCAGCCACATGTACGTGCCGGCCACCGGCAATAACGTCGTGACTCGTATCAACACCGAATCCGGCGAGATCTCATGGACGCGCCCGACCGGCCCCGGTCCCTACGGCTGTGCCGTCAACGCGGACTCAAGCGAAGTCTGGATCGCCGACAAGGGCGAGTCCACCGGCATGGTGGGCGGGCGCACGGTGACCGTCTACGAAACCGAGTCCGGGCGCAGCATCGATACACTGTTCTCCGCATATCACGTCGACCACATTCTGTTGTCACCCGACGGCAGCGAGTTCTGGGCCACCAGCAACTATGAGGGCGCCATCTACGTCTTCGATGCGGACACTCGGGAGCAGAAGGACATCATCGACATTCCGGGCGGCGGCGACCTCCACGGCCTGGTCTGGGTCAACTACGACGACGACGGCGTCGGACGGGTGGTCCGCGATCAGGGCGGTTTCCACAATGGGGCCACGCCCGGCGGATAGACGGCGGACGGCGGCCCGTTTTCCCAATGGAATCCCCCGCGGCGGGTTACCGGCGGTAGAGCGGCCCTAGAGTGCCCGGTCGAAGAACCGGTAGATGATTCCACGGGCGAAATTGAACCCCAGCGGAGTCAGCGAGTAGAACGCCCCCTTGTGCCGGTACAGCATGGTGATCCGCTCCGGGTACCCCGTCACTTCCCATAGCGCTTCCCTGGAAACCGGCGGGATGCAGTCGTCGAACCTGGCGTCGATGATCAGGATCCTGTCGGGATCGTAGTGTCCCGCGTAGAGCATCGGCTCGCCCGCTCCCATCCGCTCCTCGAAGAACCGGCGGTAGTCGTCAAGCGACCAGCCGAACGTATTCAAGGCGTGCCGGCGCATGCGCCCGGCCTTGCCCCGGCACTGCGCCATGACCTCGGCAAACATCGCACCGCCCACCATGTAGACGCCGGCGGCGATACGTGGATCGTTGCCCATGATCGTGGCGGACGCCAGCGCGCCCATGCTGAATCCGATGATGGCGACCCGGTCCGGGTCCACTTCCTCCCGCGTTCCCAGCCAGTCGATCAGGCGCCGTGTGTCGTTGACCGCCGCCCGATAGCGCTCCAGGCTGTCCTCCGTAACTTCGATCCACTCTTCCTCGCTGGGGGTAGACCACAGTGTCTGCCATTGAAACAGCGGCGGCTCTCCGTAGAGCCAGATCACATGGGCATCCCCCCTGGAGTGACGGGCGTAACCGTGGGCAATCCGCCCTGGCGGGTACCGGCTCGACCCCCAGATCGGCAGTACGATCAACAGCTTTTTCGCGCCGGGCAGACGGCTCCGCAGGTAAAGTCCCTCGACGCGGTTTTGCGCGTGCCCGTTGGCGCCGCTGGAAGCAAAGGACAGTGGAATCGCTTCGTGATGACGGAGCGTCCTCGCAGGCGGTGCGAGTTCTACCGGCCCGTTGGTCGTGTACTCCCAGTCATCGTTCGCCACCGGCGGCGTATACACGTAGCCGTCTGCCGTGCGCTGATCACGAGTGTAGTGAGCCACGCACGCGTTGAGGCAGCACAGCGCCAATGCGCACGAAGCCCG
>VYEH01000264.1:6052-11369 GCA_009843005.1 Pseudomonadota bacterium
TCTAGCCAAGGAGGCGAAGCATCGCTACAGAAGGGCTTTTGTCACGGGCTGCTTGCGCGTACAGTTAGCGCACTGAAACTGGAGGACGGCACCATAGAACCCCAGGCGCAAACAAGGTCGGGACTCGCCATTGCGGTCACAGTCATTGCAGTCGTGGCGGTCATCTACGGGATGCAGTCGGCCCGCGCCATCCTGGTGCCGTTGCTGGTGGCCGTTTTCATATCGGTGCTGTGCGCTCCCATCACCCGTCTGCTGGAGCGAATCCGCATACCGACCGGCGTGGCCGTCACCATCGTCATCGTCATGATCATCGGCACGCTGACCCTGGTGGGCACGTTCGTCGGCGGCTCGCTGGCGGCTTTCAACGATCGGCTGCCGTTCTACCAGACTCGTCTTGACGAGATCTTTACGGAAATGGCTGCGTTGTTGGGCCAGGAAGTCGGTGTCGACCTGTTGCGCGATCTCATTCAGCCTGGAGCGGCGATGGGTCTCGTGACTACGCTGTTGAACGCGATCCAGGGGTTGCTGGCGAATTTCTTCCTGATCGCCTTCTCGGTGGTCTTCATGCTGCTTGAGTCCTCGTCGCTACCCGCCAAGATACGCCTCGTATTGCGCGCATCCAGAGGTGAGCCCGAGTACTTCAAGCGATTCACCAGCAGCGTGCAGCGCTACCTGGGCATCAAGTCGCTCACCAGCCTCGCCACTGGCCTGGCGGTGGGGATCCTGGCTGCGGCCTTTGGACTGGACTTTCCCGTACTGTGGGGTCTGCTCGCCTTCCTGCTCAACTTCATTCCCAACATAGGATCGCTGATCGCCGCCATTCCCGCCGTGCTGCTGGCTCTGATCCAATTCGGCGGACTCAATGCAGCGTTCATCGCCCTTGGCTACTTCGTGATCAACATCTCGATTGGCGGAGTCATCGAGCCGAGGGTCATGGGCCGCGGCCTCGGGATGTCGACTTTGGTTGTCTTCCTTTCGCTGGTCTTCTGGGGATGGGTGTTCGGCCCGATCGGGATGCTGCTGTCCGTTCCGTTGACCATGACGGCCAAGATTGCCCTGGAGTCCAGCGAGAGAACCGCGGTACTCGGACTGCTGCTGAGTCCGCCCAAACGAGACGCCTGAGCCCGCCAAACGCGGCGCCGCGAAACGACCGCCGCGGGCTGCTACGTCTCGTAACGCAACGCTTCGATAGGATCCAGGCGCGCGGCCCGGCGTGCCGGCCATATACCGAAGAACAATCCCACGCCGATGCTGAACACAAACGCCAGCGCCACGGATTCGGGCGAAACGAAGGTCTCCCAACCCGCATACCGGGACAGCGCATTGGCCGTGCCCACGCCGGCCGCGATGCCCGCCAACCCGCCGAACAGGCACAGCGCGACCGATTCGACCAGGAACTGCATCAGGATGTTGGTTCGGGTTGCGCCGAGTGCCTTGCGGACACCGATTTCGTGGGTGCGCTCGGTCACGCTGACCAGCATGATGTTCATGATGCCGATGCCCCCGACGAGCAGACTCACGCCGGCGATACTCGCCAACAGAAAGGTGAAGGTCTGCTGAGCCTCCTGCTGGGTGGCGAGAAACTGTTTCCGGTCGATGATGGCGAAGTCGTTGGGCTCGCCGGGAAGAATCTGATGTTCCGCGCGAAGCACGCGCTCGATATCGACCATCGCCCGTTCCAGCGGCACGCCGTCCGCAACGCGGAGGTTGATGGTTGAAACGCGGCTGTTCCCGGCCACCCGGTGTTCGGCCGTGGAGATCGGAATGAATGTCGAGTTGTCCGGACTGGGTCCGCCGGAACTGCCGATCGCTTCGAGCACGCCGACCACTTCGAAGCGCTGTCCATTGCCCATCACGGTCTTTCCCAGGATTTCTTCCGGCGTCTGACCGAGGTCCTCCGGAACGTCGTTGCCCAGAACGATCACCCGACTCAGGGCCAGGTCTTCCTCAAGACTGAAAAAACGGCCGTATGCAACCGGGTAGTTGAAAATCTCCGGGTAATGATGGGTCGTGCCGATCAGCCGCGAGTTGGTGTTGTTGCCCGCGTATTCGAACTGACCCCGGGTCTGCAGTTCCGGTACGACCGCATCGATGTACCGCGTGTTCTCCTGGAGAGGCTCGATATCGTCGACGGTCAGGGTCATCTGTTCCCTGGACACGCCCATGGAGAAGAATTGCGAGGTCGTCAGCGACAGGATGTTGGAACCCAGCGCCGCGAGCTGATCGTCGATACGCTTCTGCGCGCCCGCCCCGGCTGCCAGCATCGCGATGACCGCGCCCACGCCGATGATGATGCCCAGCGTCGTGAGCATCGAGCGGAACAGATTGGCCCGGATCGACTGAAACGCGACGCGAATGATTTCTCCGATCAGCATGGGCCGTGATCGCTCCAGGTTTCGGCTCAACAGCGATCATTAGCGTAGCATCGACCGCCGCACCGTCAAGGCAAGGCAACTGAAGAATTGTGGAGATCCTCCGATGCCGCGGGACTTTTGCCATGGCTGCCAGGCAGGCCGGTGCATGCCGCCAACGCGCACGCACCCGACTGCTACACGACTCGACACGTCGTGCTCCTGAATTGTAGGATCATCGTATCAGGGAAATCCCGTGCGTGGGCATGCGGTGGGGACGTGCGTACCCGCGAATCGGTAGAGGAAGCGCGACGCAGATCGGCAGCCGGCATTCCCGGCAGGAGGTGAAAAGGACTATGCTGACGGCGTTCAGATGAGTCTTCGCGACCAGATCGAGCAGGTGTTGCCGGGCTGGAATCGCTGGTACCCGAGCCTGTTCGATGCCGCCCTGGATCTGGGCATCATCCGGGCGAGAGTATGCTCGCCGGACAGCCTGTTGCTCTCCAAACGTCATGGCAAGCTCCGCAACGGCGCCGCGAATGCACACCGCGAGCAGTGGGGCGGTACAACGTAGTCCCATGCATGGCCGGGCTTGCATCGTCTTCGCGCTCTGCCTGCCGCCGACTCAGCCAGGCGCGTTCGCCAACCCGCAAGTGATCGGGCAACTCCAGGCCGGTGTCTGGACCTCCGTGGGCGGACCGGGCACGAGTACCCGCGAATACCCCCTGACCGAGTTGGGCCGGCAGCGCTACGAGAGCTTTCGGCTCGATCAGGATCCCTCGCTGCAGTGCATCCCTCCCGGGATGCCGCGTGGATTCTCGCCCCGCAGCCCTATGGATTTCGCCTTCCACGGCAATACGCTGACGATCCGCTACGAGACCATGGACGTCGTCCGCATCATAGCAATGGACGGCGATCCGCCCCCGCCCTACGCGCCGCATACACCCAACGGGCGTTCCGTCGGACACTGGGACGGCGATACGCTGGTGATCGATACGACCCATCTCTCGGCAGGCGAAGTCAACCGGAACGGCATTCCGAAGAGCGAGCGAATGACGATCCGCGAAACCTACGACGTCGAAGAACGGGACGGCGCAATGGTGGTGCTCATCCGCATGACACTGACTGATCCAGAGAACTTCACCGAGCCAGCGACCCAGACCGAAATGTTCGAATACAGACCCGACTGGGAACTGCTGCCGTTCGAATGCAACGTGACGGAGTATTGACCATGCGCATACCGGCCATCGCAACGCCTTTCCCGATCCCGGTCATCCTGGCAGTGCTGGCCGTTGCGCCGGTCCGGGCGCATCACAGCAGCGTTCCCTGGTACGACCTGAATGCGGATCAGATCACTGTGAGCGGCGTGGTCAAGGAGTTTCAGTTCATCAATCCGCACGTTTACATCATCATTGACGTGGCCGGCGCCGACGGCGCCGTCGAGGAGTGGCGACTGGAAAGTACATCGAGAAACCGAATGGTGCGGACAGGCTGGACCGAAGATTCCATCAAGCCCGGCCAGACCGTTACCGCAACCGGATTTCCGGCCTGGAAAGGCAATGGCGTCGATACCGAAGAGATCATTGTGGACCATGGCACACTGGTATGGAGACGCGAATAGGCGTTGTCGAAAGGCCATGAAGCCTCAGGCCCGTCCCGCGCCGAATCGCAGCGAATCGGTGAGGAGAAAGTCTTGGAAAGATCAACTACGAACTCCGTGACCATTGCCGCGCTGTCGACCCTGCTGGCCTTCCCGGCGTGGGCGCACCACAGCGACGCCGGCCTGGACATGGAAAATGTGGTGACCTTCGAAGGCACGGTCACCGCCTTCCACTGGCGCAATCCGCACGTCTACTTCACCGTCGCGACCGAAGGCGAGAACGGTGAATCGGTGGAATGGGCCTTGCAGATGGGTTCCACGATCACGGTCTCGCGTATGGGCTGGAATCGCGACACCCTGTCTCCCGGCGACCGCGTCACGGTGCATGCGCATCAGGCGACCGACGGGCGCCCCTACGGTTACCTGGATTCGGTCGACCGCATGGGTGGGCTGGCGACCGGCGAAACCTTTCGCGAACCCGTCGAGACGGTTCCCGCGTCAAGTCTCGAGGGACGGTGGCTGGCCAGGCTTTCCGAGGTGCCCCGGTATCCGGGCGGATTCGACGGTTTCTGGCTGGCCCACCTGACGTTCACGGAGAAGGGGCAGGCTGCGCTGGACTCGTACGATCCGTTTTCTGCGGAGAATCCGGAAAGTCAGTGCATCGGCCGACCCACGCCTGCCATGATCGTCTCCAGCACCCGCTACCCCATGGAGATCGAGTTCCTGGATGGCGGCGATGTCATCGAAATCCGCAGCCAATACTGGGATGAGGTTCGGACCGTTTACATGGATGGCCGCGATCACCCCGATTCCGCGGAACGGTTTCCGTCGGGTCACTCGACAGGGTACTGGGAAGAAGACACGCTGATGGTGGATACCCGCAATTTCACCGATCACCGCTCGCCCTACCAGATCGGAGTTCCGTCGGGCGGACAAAAACGCGTGATGGAAAGATATACTTTGATCGAGGGCGGCACGCGGATGGCGGTGGAGTTCGTACTCGAGGATCCGGAGTACCTGGCCGAACCGATGACGCATGCCCGGGAGTTGATTCACGTTCCGCAGCTTGCGATGACGCCCTTCGACTGCGACCCTGACGCCACGAACATGTTCAGGATGGAATTGGAGCAATAAGCCATGAAGACATACCTCACAGCACGCCCGACAGCCCGAATATTGCCCCTTCGTTCCATCGCCACGGCATGGGTCGCATTTTTGGGGTTGGCAGCGCCTGCGCTGCCGGCATGGAGCGTCGAGGCGGGCGATACCGCCCCCGCCTGGCTTGGAATGGATGCCCGGGACCAGCAGGTGGCATTCCCGCAGGTTCTGGAGGGAAATCCGGCCGTCATGGTGTTCTGGGCGACCT
>VYEH01000200.1:0-6429 GCA_009843005.1 Pseudomonadota bacterium
GCTGTATATCCAGTGGCGCGACAGCCCCAAGATACATCACAGGTAACGATCCACCAATACTTCCGCGATCTGCACGCTGTTCAGGGCCGCGCCCTTGCGCAAATTGTCCGCAACCACCCACAGGTTGATGCCTCGCGGGTGCGAGACGTCTTCCCGAATCCTGCCGACGTAGACTGCGTCGCGGTTGGCGGCTTCGGTCGTGGCGGTGGGATAGTCCCCCGGATTCTCGCCATCCAGGACGACCACACCGGGCGCCGCATCGAGCAGGTCGCGGGCCTCCCCGACGGAGAGTTTCTCCCGGGTCTCGATGTGCAGCGCCTCCGAATGTCCGAGGTATACAGGTACCCGCACGCAGGTCGGATTCACCAGGATATCGGGGTCCTCGAGAATCTTGCGTGTCTCCCAGACCATCTTCATCTCTTCCTTGGTATAGCCGTTGTCCATCAGCCGGTCGATCTTCGGTACGGCATTGAAGGCCACGGACTTTTCCTGATTCGACTGTGGAGGGACTTCACCACCATTCAGAAGTGCACGGGATTGCACCGTCAGCAATTCCATGGACAGGCGGCCCGCGCCGGAGACGGACTGGTAGGTTGAAACGTTCACGCGCTTGATCCCCACCGCGTCGTTGATGGGCTTCAAGGCCACCACCATCTGGATCGTCGAGCAGTTGGGGTTGGCGATGATGCCGCGATTCGTATGCTGGGCGATGCGATCCGGATTGCACTCCGGCACCACCAGGGGGATGTCGTCGTCGTAGCGGAACTGCGAGGTGTTGTCGACGACGACGGCCCCGGCCGCCGCCGCCCTGGGCGCCGCCCAGGCCGAAACCGAAGCGCCGGCGGAGAACAGGCCCACGGCCACCTGCCCAAAATCGAAATCGTCGAGCACGCCGACTTCCAGGCTTTCGCCCCTGAACTGCACGGTCTTTCCCGCCGACCGTTTGCTGGCCAACGGGAACAGCCTTCCTACAGGGAACTCCCGTGACTCGAGAATTTCCAGCAACGCCTCGCCGACGGCGCCGGTCGCGCCGGCGATGGCCACATCATAGGTTGCAGACATGATTGCCCCTTTGGACCCGACCGGGTCAGGCCTTCCGTTCAATGCCGACGGCGGGTGTTTCGGACCGCACATCGGCGTTCTGGGCACGGTGACGGAGGTAATGATCCATCAACGTGAGCGCCAGCATGGCTTCGGCGATGGGCGTCGCCCGCAGCCCGACGCAGGGATCGTGGCGCCCCGTGGTCACGATCTGCGCGGCCTTGCCCGTCCGGTCCACGGTGCTGCCCTTCACCTGGATGCTCGACGTAGGTTTCATGGCGATGCTCACCAGGATGTCCTGGCCGGAGGAGATGCCGCCCAGGGTTCCGCCGGAGGAGTTCTTGGCGAATCCGTCGGGCGTGATCTCGTCCCGGTGCGTGCTGCCGCGCTGTTGAACGACCTTGAAGCCGTCGCCGAATTCCACGCCCTTGACCGCGTTGATGCTCATCATTCCGTGGGCAATTGCGGCCTCGAGCTTGTCGAATACGGGCTCACCGAGACCGACGGGCACGCCCGTGGCCACAATGTTGATGCGCGCGCCGATGGAGTCCCCGGCGGCGCGCAGATCGTCCATGAACTGCTCGAGTTCCGGCAGTTTCTCAGGCTCCGCGCAGAAGAAAGGATTGTCGTTGACGGCGCCGAGATCGCGCACACCCAGCTCGAAAGGACCGATCTGCCCGAGATACCCGAAAATCTCTACTCCGAGCTGTTCCTTCAGGTACTTGCGTGCGATGGCGCCCGCCGCCACGCGCATCACGGTTTCCCGGGCGGATGCGCGACCTCCGCCACGAAAATCGCGGATACCGTACTTCTGCTGGTAGGTGTAGTCCGCGTGACCGGGTCGGAACGTATCCTTGATCTTGCTGTAGTCGCGCGATCGTTGATCCACGTTCTGCACCTGCAACCCTATGGCGGTACCCGTGGTCACACCCTCGAAAGTCCCGGAGAGAATCTTGACCTGGTCGGGTTCCTTGCGCTGGGTGACATGCCTCGAACGGCCGGGCCGGCGCCGGTCCAGGTCCACCTGGATGTCGGCTTCGGTGAGCGCCATGCCGGGCGGACAGCCGTCCACAATGCAGCCCATGGCGAGCCCGTGGCTCTCGCCGAAGGTGGTGACCGTAAACATTTTTCCGTAGGTATCGCCAGCCATAACCAACTGTTCCTGACGTTTGCAGCGAACGCCGTTGAAATGTGCAGATTCGTCCTGAACGTGATTCAGGCGTGTAAGTATCCAGCCAATTCGTCATGCGTCAACAGGAATACGCCTTCGCCGCCGCGCTCGAACTCGAGCCACGTGGCTGGAAGGTGTGGATACCGGGACCGGAATGTCCGCTCAGCCTCGCCCACTTCGACGATCAGGAGACCGTCCGGCGCCAGGCGATTGGTCGCGCCCGCAACGATCCGGTCCACGGCGTCCAGGCCGCTTTCGCCACCATCCAGCGCAGTCCTCGGCTCGTGACCGTACTCCGCAGGGAGTCCCTCAAGCCGCTCGCTGGGCACATAGGGCGGATTGGCCATGATGATCCGGTACGGGCCGGCCGATCCGTCGAACAGATCCGTCCGAATCAGCCGGACTCGCTCCTCCATCCCATGCTCGCGAACGTTGTGTCGCGCGACGGACAGCGCGTCTGCCGAGACATCTGTCGCGTCGACCCTCACGCCATAGCAGTGATACGCGACAGCAATCGCCAGGCACCCGCTGCCGGTGCCCACATCCAGGACGCGGTCGCCGGGCCGAAGGCGGCACCAGGGAGAGAATCGGTTTTCGATGAGTTCGGCCAACGGAGACCGGGGCACCAGCACGCGCTCATCGATCCTGAAGCGCAACCCCGCGAACCAGGCTTCCCCCAGCAGATACGCCAGCGGTTTGCGCTGCGTCACCCGGCGCCCGGCCAGATCGATGACGAGCTCGATGAGGCCGGGGTCCGGAGGCGCGGTCCATGCCCGCTCGGACCAGCCCTGTTGCGCACGAATCAACCAGTACGCTTCATCCCGGGGATTGTCGGCGCCATGTCCGTAAGTCAGGCCGCCCTCGGCGAAGAATCGGGCAACGCTCTCGGCCCAGTCCGGTCCCGTTCGCCCGCGCTCGAGCGCCTTGCGCAATTCCATGGTATCCATGGGCTGTCAATGATACGGGTTGTGAGATAATTGCCCGCATGAGGCCGGTCCGCAGTTCTCGCCTGTCGTCTCCAGCGGCCGGTTTTGCCGCGCTGCTCGGTGCGCTGTGCGTGGCGTCTTGCGGTCAGTCTCCCCCACCCCCGCCGGTTGCGGCGACCTTGCTCGAACCGCCGCTGCAACTTCCTGAAGTGAGCCTTATCGACAAGACGGGAGAAGCGTTCACGACCGGGCTGTTGAGCGGCCGGTTCAACCTGCTGTTCTTCGGGTTCACCCACTGCCCGGATATCTGCCCGCTGACCCTTGCCGTGCTCGCACGGATGGGCGCTGAGTGGAATACCCCGCACATCGACGTTCCCCAAGTGGTTTTCGTCAGTGTCGACCCGGCTCGCGACGACCCGGAGCGGATCGACAACTACCTGGACCATTTCGACCCGGCGTTCCTGGGGGTGACCGGACCACGCGAAGCCTTGGACCCCTGGCTCAAGGCCCTGGGAGTCGCCGTTCACGTGGACCCGCATGCGGACGGCGAGCCGTACACCGTGACCCACAATTCCACCGTCTATGTGGTCGGGCCCGGCGCGGAGTTGATTGCCGTGTTCAGCCCACCCCACAATGCGGCGGTCATCGCTGCCGACTTTCTGAGGATTCGCGACCACTACCTGAGGACTCATGCCGCCGATCCATCGGCGTCCTCATGAACCGCCCTTCCGTGCTGATCCAGCAGTTGCTGCCGCAACGGCTGATGGGTCGGCTGGTGTATCGCCTGGCGCGCTGTAACCGGAGTTGGATCTCAAGACCGCTGATCGCCTGGTTCGCCGCACGCTATAGGGTCGACCTCAAGGAGGCCGAGCACAGCCGCCTGGAGAACTATACGAGTCTGAACGAGTTCTTTACCCGTCGCCTGAAACGCGAAGCGCGCCCCATTGACGGCGACGAACGCACGCTGATATCCCCGGTGGACGGTTTCCTCACGCAGTTCGGCTGTGCCAACGGCGGCGAGATGATTCAGGCCAAGGGCCTCCACTACCGACTGGAAGCGTTGCTCGGGGAACCGGCGGAACGGGTAGCCGCGCTGATGTCGGGCGCCTACGCCACACTCTACCTGGCACCTCACCAGTACCATCGGGTCCACCTGCCCCTGGCCGGCGCCCTGCAGAGGACCCGCTACATCCCCGGGAAGAGATACAGCGTCAACGCCCACACGGCAGCGGTCCTGCCCGGGCTTTTCTGCCGCAACGAACGGGTCGTGTGCTGGTTCGAGACCACAGCCGGGCCCACGGCCGTCGTATTGGTGGGCGCACTCAACGTCTCCAGTATCAGCACGGCGTGGCTGGGCGAGATCGCCAGCGGCCGGGCGCGAGTCTGGGACGAAGCCGGACATTCGGGGCGCGAATTCGGTCGCGGAGCGGAGATCGGGCGATTCAACCTCGGGTCCACCGTGGTGCTTGTCCTCCCGCCGGGACTGGCAACGTGGCGTCCCGAACTGGCGCCGGGGCAACCCGTCAGAATGGGCCAGGCATTGGCCTCGCTGCCATGACCGGATCCGAAGGCTGGAGGCCGCGGGCTTCCATGGAAACGCTGCGTCTGCGTGCAGACATCGTGGCGTCGATTCGCGAGTTCTTCAGGCAGCGGAATGTGCTGGAGGTGGAAACGCCAACACTCTCCGCCGCCGGTTGCACGGACCCGAACATCGAATCTGTGACCGCCCGCATGCAAGCCCTGGGCAAGGGCATTCACTACCTCGCGACTTCGCCGGAGCATGCGATGAAGCGGCTGCTGGCGGCCGGCTCAGGCGACATTTACCAACTGTGCCGGGTCTATCGCGACGGCGAACTGGGGCGTTGGCACCAGCCGGAGTTCACGCTGCTGGAATGGTATCGGGTGGGTTGGGACGAAGCGGCGCTCATGGACGAAGTGGACGACCTGCTGAGGAGCCTGCTGGCGCCTTACCGACCGCGTGCATCCACCACGCGCCTCAGCTACCGGCAGGCATTTCGGCGCTATATCGGCATCGATCCGGGCAAGGATTCAAGTGCGCTCGCCCACCGCCTCGCGGGCCTCGGCGTAACCGTCTCACAAGGCCTCGATCACGACGGTCTGCTGGATTTGGCACTGAGCGCTGCAATCGCGCCCGGGTTCGATCCCGATAGCGTCACCTTCGTACACGACTACCCGGCAAGCCAGGCAGCCCTGGCGCGCATCAAGACCACGTCGCCCCCGGTGGCGGCGCGTTTTGAAGCTTTTTCCGGCGGGTTGGAACTGGCCAACGGCTATTCCGAGCTGACCGATGCCGATGAACAGCGGTCGCGATTCGAGGCCGAGCGGCGGAAACGCCGTGACACCGGCCTTCCGGCGCCGCCCGTGGACGAGGACCTGCTTGCCGCGCTCTCTCACGGTCTGCCGGCCTGTGCCGGAGTTGCGGTGGGCGTGGATCGCCTCGTTGCGTTGGCTGCCGGCCTCGGCAACGTCGCCGATACGATGAGTTTCGCGCACTGACGCGTTGCGCTGACGCCCTTTACCTACCCCTTGCGCCGACGCCGTATCAGTACCTCTTCCCGTCAGTCCTTGACGCGGGATACGTACTCGCCGCTGCGCGTGTCGACCCTGATGACCTCGCCCTGCTCCACGAACAGGGGCACACGCACCACGGCGCCGGTCTCGAGCGTCGCGGGCTTGACACCACCCTGGGCCGTGTCGCCGCGCAACCCCGGGTCCGTCTCCACTATGGCGAGATCAACGAAGTTGGGCGGCGCCACCTGCAGCGGCGCACCGTTCCACAACGTCACCAGGCAGGTGTCTCCGTCCTTCAGCCACTGCCGGGCGTCCTCCACGGCATTGGCGTCCGCGGCGTGCTGCTCGTAGGTGTCGGGCATCATGAAATACCAGAAACTGTCGTCGGTATAGAGGTACTGCATGGACTGCTCGTGGATGTCGGCGGCCTCGACGGATTCGCCGGACTTGAAGGTCCTCTCGACCACACGGCCCGTCTTCAGATTGCGGATCTTGACCCGATTGAACGCCTGACCCTTGCCGGGCTTCACGAATTCGTTCTCGATGATCGAGCATGGATCGTTGTCGATCATGATCTTCAACCCGCCGCGAAATTCGTTTGTGTTGTAACTCGCCATGTCCGCCGTTGCCCCTGTCAGGGTGAGTCGGTGGATAATACCGGCAAGCCGTGCGGAAACGAACACCTCCCTTGCCACAACTGCAATGACCCCAGTTACTGAAATTCACCCGACCCACGCCTGGCAGCGATCCATGCGCGAC
>VYEH01000200.1:6439-11313 GCA_009843005.1 Pseudomonadota bacterium
CATCGCTACCGTGCGGGAACTCCTCGAAATCGTGCAGGTCGACGCGAATTGCATCGACGCGATGCAGCCGGCCGCGGGAGAGTTTCCTTTACGGGTACCGCGGTCCTACGCCGCCCGCATGCGCAAGGGCGATCCCGCCGACCCGCTGTTGCTTCAGGTGCTACCGCTTCACGCCGAGCGAATGGACGTTCCCGGTTTCGCACACGATCCGCTGCGTGAGACCGGCCTGGCCAACCAGGGCGTGCTGAAGAAGTACCGCGGGCGGGCGCTGCTCGTGACCACACCCGCGTGCCCGGTGCACTGCCGCTACTGCTTCCGGCGGCACTTTCCCTACGCGGACCAGGTGGCCGCAAGAGACCGCTGGGAGCCCGCGCTTCGAACATTGCGCGGTATGACCGACGTCACCGAGGTCATCCTGTCGGGTGGCGACCCGCTCAGCCTCACCAATCGGTGGATTGGCGAACTACTACACCTGATCGAAGGTCTTGGGCACATCGATACCGTGCGATTCCACACGCGATTTCCAATCGTGCTGCCGGAACGTGTCGACCACGGGATACTAACGCTACTCTCCACGAACCAACTACGTACCGTCATGGTCGTGCACTGTAACCACGCCAACGAAATTGACAGCTCGGTTCGGGCGGCGCTGGAAGCAGTGGCGCGCACCGAAACTGTACTGCTCAATCAATCGGTGCTGCTCAAGGGAATCAATGACAACGCTGACCGTCTGGAATCGCTGAGCCGGGCGCTCTTCAGTTGCGGGGTACTGCCCTACTACATTCACCTGCTGGACCCGGTGAGAGGCGCCGCCCACTTCGACGTGCCGGCATCCAGAGGAACGGAACTGATCCAGGAATTGCGTTGTCGCCTCCCCGGCTACCTCGTTCCGCAGTTGGTTCGGGAGGAGCCCGGTCAACCGGGCAAGACAGCAATCGGATAGCGTTTACGGACTCTACATCGTTCCCCGCGACCAGGTCTCCGCGAGCATGTAGAGGGAGCTGAGCACCGCGACGAGCGATCCTCCCAATACCCAGAGGTAACGGTAGATTTCGGCCTTGGCTTCCGCAAATGCCGCAGTCTGCCGGGCAAAACCGACGTCCATGTCACGGCGCAATTCGGCCAGTGCGGCTGCCTGCTTGGCCAGTGCGGCTGACTGCTTGGCCAGTGCGGCTGACTGCTTGGCCAGACCGGTTTCCAGCGCGGCAGCTTGCCTGGCCAGACCGGTTTCCATGTCATGGCGCATTTCGGCGATGGCCGTATCGAAACGGCTCTCGGTAACGAGCCGACCGGTTGCCTGTGTTACAGCGCTCACAATCGCCTCGGCATGGGCCGCCTGGACTCCGGCAACCTGCAAATCGCTGGCCACGGCCAGCGTATCGAATTCCGAAGATGCCATTGTTCAGCGCTCCCAAATGAGGATGACCGCCAATGTCCCTCGCGGGAGACGGATTCGCAAGCAGCATTTCCGGCTGAATCACGCATATTCGGCTATCGAATGAGGTCATTAAAAGTCTAGCAAAACGTGAAAACGCTCGCGGGAGATCTGCCATCGGTCCCAATCAGACATGTTTAGTCCTTCGACTAAATTTAGTTTCTTCACTGAATCGAACTAACTTTCACCGTGCTCGGGGTTTTCACGCGCCAAGCAAGGAGCGCACTGAGCAATGCTAATCCACTTCGTCTTCGGAAGACTCCGGCCGCAAGTGGTAATTGAACCGATTGCCCAGCGTCCGGGCATTGCCCCAAACGATGTACATTCCTTCAACCACGTGGGCATAACGAACCGGACCCAGGTCGATGGGCTCAAGCCCCATCCCCTCGATCAACCCGGACACGATGGCCTTGGCCTCGGGATCGTCGCCCACGATGGGAACGGTGACCGGTCCGCCGGTGGACTCTGGATCCACCATGGATTCCCAGCCCATGGTGTTGAACGCCTTGACCACGCGCGACTGCGGCGCCCAGCGCTGGATCCATTCGGCGTTGGAGGGATCGACGGCGAAGTCCCGCAAGCCGTCGTCGCCCACCATCCTGGGGTTGGTAGGATCGATGACGATCTTGCCCGACAGATCGCCGATGCTGGCGACCACCTCCTCGACTGCGTACCACGGGACCGCCAGAACGACGATATCCGCGCCGGCGACGGCGTCTGCCTGGCTTGTCGCGGATGCGCCTCCGCCTGTTCGCGCCACAAGTTCGCGCACGAAGTCGCGATCCGGGTCCCTGGAACCGTAGACGATCTCGTGCCCCTGCGCCGCGAATTCGGGTCCCAGCGCCGAGCCGACTTCACCGGTGCCGACAATGGCGATTACCTCCCCCCATGTCGCACCAGACCAGGCCATAACCACCACATACACAACCGTGCACAAACGGCCGGTTCGGCTGAATGCCTTCCGCATACTGACTCCTCCCGAAAATTTATTTCGAATTGGGCACTACGGGAGCAATTGTATCGACCTTGCGGTATCCACGTGGCAGCGCCAGACCACGGCGGCCGCGCGAACCCATGTACTTGTTGCGCAAATCGATCGGCCGTAGCCGCATGTACCGCGCGCCGCAAAACACCTTCACCGCCTGGCGCTCGGCAAATGCACATACGGACACGAGGCGCAGATCATGGCCATTGGGCAGACCGATGATCTTGTTGCCCCTTCCCCGAGCCAGGGCCGGCAACTCCTCCAGCGGGAAGGCCAGCAACCGGCCGTCGCTCGACACGGCCGCGAGATACTGCTGCTTCGCCGCGATTCGCGCCGCGGGCAGTACTTCGCCTCCCTCCGGGACGCTCAATACCGATTTTCCGGACTTGGTCCGGGAATACATGTCGCCCAGAGTCACGATAAAGCCGTACCCCGCCGACGTCGCCAGCACCCAACGATCCTCGGGCGCCCCAATCAGAACCGACCTGAAGCTCGAACCGTCAGGAGGATTGAGCCGTCCGGAGATCGGCTCGCCAAGGCTACGGGCGGACGGCAGCGTATGTGCCGGCAGGCTGTAGGCCTTGCCGGTGCTGTCCAGGAACACCGCAAGCTGGTTGCTGCGCCCCTGAACCGCGGCCAACAGCTTGTCCCCGGAACGGTAGTTCAACGCTGCGGCGTCCACCTCGTGTCCCTTGGCCGCGCGCACCCAGCCGTGTTCGGACAGCACCACGGTGACGGGGCCGCTGGCCACCAGGTCCGACTCGTCGATCACCTGGGCGGCTTCCCGTTCGACGATCCGCGTGCGCCGCGCATCGCCGTGCTCCTCAGCCAACCCCGTGAGCTCTTCCTTGATGAGCTCCGTCAGCCGCCGTCTGGATCCCAGAATCTCCTGAAGTTCTGCCTGCTCCTCGGCCAGCTCCGACTGTTCGCCACGAATGCGCACTTCTTCGAGCCTGGCCAGATGCCGCAGCCGCAACTCCAGTACCGCCTCAGCCTGCGCATCGCTAAGCCCGAATCGTCGCATCAGGACCGGGTTCGGCTTGTCCTCAGTGCGGATGATGCCGATGACCTCATCGATATTGAGAAAGGCGATCAACAGGCCGTCGAGAATGTGCAGGCGTTTGGTCACGCGCTGCAGCCGGTGATTGAGGCGGCGTCTGACTGTATCCGTCCGGAACTTCAGCCAGGATTCAAGCAGTGCCTTGAGTCCGAATACCGCCGGCCGACCGTCCAGGCCGATGACATTCAGGTTGACCCGGACCGAGCGTTCCAGGTCCGTGGTGGCGAACAGGTGGCCCATGAGCGCATCGATGTCCACGCGATTGGAACGGGGCGCCAGCACCAGGCGGGTGGGATTCTCGTGATCCGACTCGTCGCGCAGGTCCTCCATCATCGGAAGCTTCTTCGCGCGCATCTGCGCGGCTATCTGTTCCAGCACCTTGGCGCCGGACACCTGCCAGGGCAGTTCGGTGATGACGATGTCGCCGTCCTGCACCTCGTACCGGGCACGCAGCTTCAATCCACCGGTCCCCTTGCGGTAAATCGCGGCAATATCCGACCGTGGCGAGACCAATTCGCCGCCGGTGGGAAAATCCGGTCCCTTGATGTGCCGCATGAGCTGGCTCGTAGTGGTCTCCGGCTGCTCCAGCAGACGGATCACGGCGGTGGCGACCTCGCGCAGGTTGTGCGGCGGCACGTCGGTGGACATGCCCACGGCAATGCCGCTGGTACCGTTCAACAACAGGTTGGGCAGCCTGGCCGGCAGCAAGACCGGCTCCCTGAGCGTGCCGTCGAAATTCGGCGACCAATCCACCGTTCCCTGATCCAGCTCCGACAGCAGCACCTGTGCGTAGCGTGTCAGCCGAGCTTCCGTATAGCGCATCGCCGCAAACGACTTGGGGTCGTCCTGCGAACCCCAGTTGCCCTGGCCGTCGACGATTGGATGCCGGCAGGCGAACGGCTGCGCCATGTGTACCATGGCCTCATAACAAGCCGAGTCCCCGTGGGGATGGAACTTGCCGATGACGTCCCCTACAGCCCGGGCCGCCTTCTTGGGTTTGGCCGCCGCCGACATACCGAGATCGCTCATGGCGTAGATGATCCGGCGCTGCACGGGTTTGAGCCCGTCGCCGATATGCGGCAGCGCCCGGTCGAGGACCACGTACATGGAGTAGTCCAGGTACGCCTTCTCGGTAAACTCCGCCAACGAGACCCGTTCGATCCCCTCGAAATTCAATTCCTGTTCATGCATCGCGTCATCCTGAAGATGAGTCACTCAAAAGATGGTGGTCCGCTCATGTTGCAACGGAGCGAGAGCGCTGCGAGGGCACACGTGGATACCCCTTGCAGGCTAAAGTTCGCCCGCCATCCCTGGCGGGCTCACATCGGCGCGCGGCGCTCCTGGCCATCCATGGCCCCGCGCCGCGCACACGACGCCTGCAAGGGGTATCCACG
>VYEH01000368.1:0-4911 GCA_009843005.1 Pseudomonadota bacterium
TCCTGGGTTCGTTCCTTGCCGGCAAACAGCTGAACGTCGTCGATCAGGAGGGCGTCCAGGGAACGGTAGTGCCGTTTGAACGCGTCGATGGTGTTTTTCTGGAAGCTGTGCACCATGTGCCTTACGAAGTCTTCCGATTGCACGTACATCACCTTGGTGCTGAATTCGCGTTCGCGGATCAGATTGCCGATGGCGTGCATGAGGTGCGTCTTGCCCAGCCCCACGCCACCGTAGATGCACAGCGGGTTATAGGCTCTTCCCGGAGCCGTGGCCACCTGTATGGCGCCGGCTCGCGCCAATTGATTGCTCTTGCCCTCGACGAAGTTGTCGAATGTGAAATTGGGATCGAGCCGACTGCCCGGCATCGAGGAGGTGCGCCGCCTGATCGGAGCGTCGGCGATGGCATGGGCCTTTAGAGGCGGTCGGCGGCTGCCTACCTCCAGATCGACGCGCAATCCTTCGGTGACAGCAACGATGTGCGGAAGGCCGTTTTGGCGGACCCAGTCGATGACGAATCGATTCGGCGCCAACAGGCGCAGGCCGCGATCGGTCTGTTCCGCCTGCAGCGGCCGGATCCACGTGTTGAACTCCCGTTCCGTAAGCTTCAGTTCCAGCGCTTGCAGGCACTGGTTCCAGAGCGAAGGCTGCGGTGCTGATGCCACGATCGTTGGTTGTTGTTGGTCAGCGGAAATTGAATAAGTGCTTAGGTGCCCTGAAGCCACTACAGTGTACAGTCCAAGGGCGCCGACTATCCAGCCTAAATTTCGCCACGAGGATTCCGACGCGGACGCTTTCGTGACAATTCCGTGAACAGCGCTCGGCGGCCGGGAGAATCCGGCCCCAAGACAACCATGCCGCTTGCCACTATTGACAGGCCGGCACCGCGCGCGTACAGTTGCGCCCTCTTTTGCAAAGCACATGTCCTTGTTTTGATTGAAACGTTTTCTGATCGACCATAACCGGGACGCGGACAATCCATGAAGAGAACCTTTCAACCGAGTAACCTCCGACGCAAACGGACCCATGGGTTCAGGGCGCGTATGAAGACGAAGGGCGGCCGTCTCGTGCTCAAGCGCCGGCGAGCGAAGGGGCGCGCACGGCTCGCTCCCTAGCCGCGTTCGTGGCCGTGCGGCCGTCGGCAACATTCAGCCGCCGGAAACGCCTGACGCTGTCCCGCGAGTTCGGGCGTGTATTCGCTCATCCCGTACGTTCCTCGGACGCGTATTTCACGGTACTCGCGCGGCCTGGTACCTGCGATAATGCCCGCTTGGGGCTGGCGATCTCGAAAAGGGTGGCCAGAACGGCCTGCGGGAGGAACCGGCTGCGGCGGCTGAGCCGCGAAACCTTTCGCTGCCTCGATCTGCCGGCCTGGGATTTTGTGGTCATGGCGAAAGCCGGCGCCCCCCGCGTGGAGAACAGGGTGCTACATCGGAGCTTGAAGGCACACTTCAGACGCATCGCCCGCAGGGCGAAGGCGGGCCGTCGTGGATAACGTCCGGTTGATACTCTGGGCGACTTTTGGTCTCATGCTCTGGTTCACCTACCGGGCGTGGTTGCTCCAGTATCCGCCCGAAGCGCCCGTGGAGCAGACTCCGGCAGGGCAAACGTCGGACGAGTTCGCCCCGGGCGGCGATGCCGACTTGCCGCAACTGGATCAGCTGGATCAAGCGGCGCCTCAATTGCCCTTGCCCGCCAGTCCGGAAGCCGAACCCGGACGGCCGATCCGCGTCCGAACGGATGTTTTCGAAGCGATCATCGACGGTCAGGGCGGGGACCTGGTGCGCGTCGACCTGCTTGAATACCCGGTGGACAAGGATGCCGAGCCGCTGGTGCCCGTGCGGCTGCTGGACTTTGCGGGCGATGACCGGTGGGTCTATCAGACTGGCTTGCGCAGCACCGCCGGCGAGGAGGAGCCGAACCACCTGGCTACGTTTTCCACAGCCGCAAGCGAATATGAGCTCCCGGATTCCGCGGATGAACTCACCGTCAGCCTCGACTGGCAGACGGCCGGTCCGTTGCGGGCCAGAAAGGTCTATACGTTCCGGCGCGGTCAATACGCCGTGGACCTGGACCTCGTGATCGAGAACGACAGCGACTCAGCCTGGAACGGCGCCGCGTACTCGCAGATTCTGAGACGCCACAATCCCGTCGGTCGCTCATTTACCTCGGTCGATTCCTACTCATTCACGGGCCCGGTTCTGTACGACGGCGACCAGTTCGACAAGCTCGACGTGGATGATCTTCGCACCGAGCCCATCACCCAGAGCCTCGCCGGAGGCTGGCACGCGAGTATCCAGCATCATTTCCTTGCCGCGGCGGTTCCGCCGCCCCCCGAGGAGATCCATTACCAGGCATCCGCCCGGGGAGCGGACTATGTGTTGAGCGCGGTGACGAATGTGATGGAGGTGGCGCCCGGCGCAAGCCGTGACTTCGGCTTCACCCTGTTCGTCGGGCCGAAATTGCAGGATCAGCTTGCCGAGGCCGGCCCGCGCCTGGAACTGACCGTCGACTACGGAATCTTCACGTTTCTGGCGTTGCCGCTGTTCTGGGTGCTCGACAAGATTTTCGGGTTCGTAGGGAATTGGGGCTGGTCGATCGTGATCACGACCCTGTTGATCAAGCTGGCGTTCTACAAGCTCACCGAGACCAGCGGCCGTTCCATGGCGAAGATGCGCAAGCTGCAGCCGCGCATGAAGGCCCTGCAGGAGACCTACAAGGACAACCGCGAACAACTCAGCCGCCACATGATGGATCTGTACAAGCGGGAAAAGGTCAACCCGGCGGCCGGATGCCTGCCGATCCTGATCCAGATGCCCTTCTTCTTCGCCTTCTACTGGGTGCTGATCGAAAGCGTCGAGCTGCGCCAGGCGCCGTTCATGCTCTGGATCGACGATCTGTCGTCGCGAGACCCCTACTTCGTGATGCCGTTGCTCATGGGGGCTGCGATGCTGGTGCAGACCCGGCTGAACCCGGCCCCGCCGGATCCCATGCAGGCCAGGATCATGCAGATCATGCCCATCGTGTTCACCGTCTTCTTCGCCTTCTTTCCGGCCGGCCTGGTTCTCTACTGGCTCACCAATACGGCGCTTTCCATCCTGCAGCAGTGGCGGATCAACAAGGTCATCGCGGCTGAGTGAAGGATTTTGTGCCGTCCGGATGATGTGCCTGCAAACCGCCGTGTGAGCGGAGGACCGGATCCTTGGCATACGACGACACGATCGCGGCATTGGCCACTCCACCGGGCAGGGGCGCGGTTTCCATCGTGCGCGTGTCGGGCGCGAAGGCGTTGACCATCGGCATGGAAATGGCCGGCCTGCGGCCGAGCCCCCGTCATGCTCATGTCTGTACGTTCAGGGACAAGGCGGGCCTGCCCGTGGACCGGGGCATGGTGCTGTTCTTCCCCGGCCCGGGGTCGTCCACCGGCGAGGATGTGATCGAGTTTCACGGACACGGCGGCATGGTGGTGAGCGACTGGTTGTTGAGCCAGGCCTTTCGCCTCGGTGCGAGGCCGGCGGAACCCGGAGAATTCACGCTTCGGGCGTTCCTGAACGACAAGCTGGACCTGGCCCAGGCCGAAGCCGTGGCGGACCTGGTGGACAGCGGCTCCCGGGCGGCGGCCCGGGCGGCCGCCCGCTCCCTGTGCGGCGCGTTCTCCAAGCGCGTACGGGAACTGCAGACCGCACTGACCGCATTGCGGGTCCGCCTGGAGGCCTGGCTGGACTTCCCGGACGAGGAGCTGGAGCTGGAGCCGGACAGCGATCTCGGAGCCGGATTCGGCGCCGTGTCGGAATTGCTCGAACAGTTGCTGGGCGAAGCCAGAAAGGGCGCCGTGCTGCGTGACGGCCTCAACGTGGTGATCGCCGGGCCGCCCAATGCAGGCAAGTCGAGCCTCATGAACCGGCTGGCCGGTTACGATGCCGCCATCGTGACCCAGATCCCCGGTACTACCCGGGATCCGCTGCGCGAGTACCTGTCGGTGGACGGTCTGCCGGTCTGCATTACCGATACAGCGGGCTTCAGGACGTCCTCCGATCCCGTGGAGGCCGAGGGTGTGCGACGCGCGCAGCGGGCGGTCGAGCAAGCTGACCGGGTGCTGTGGATGGTGGACGTTCGCGAGGACCTGCCTGCCGAAATGACTCGCGCTCGTGCGGAAATTGCCGGCGACGTTACGCTCACGGTCATACGGAACAAGGTGGATCTGGTCCTTGAGGGGCCCGGTCTCGAAGATCATGACGGGCTTCCGGTGATACGGCTTTCAGCCCTCACCGGAGCGGGTACCGAATTGCTCAGGGAACATCTCAAGGTCATCTCGGGGTTCGGAGGGGAATCGCCCGGCACTTTCAGCGCACGGTCGCGGCATCTGGACGCGCTGCTGCGAGCCAGGGTACATATTCGCGCCGGATTCGAGCAACTGAATGCCGAAAAGGCCCTCGAACTCGCTGCGGAAGAATTGCGCTCGGCTCAGGGTGCGCTGGGCGAGCTGACCGGCGAGCTCACGAGTGACGACTTGCTGGGTGAAATATTTGCAAGCTTCTGTATCGGCAAGTAGATGACGAGTTACCGTACCCGCATGCTTTCAGGCGTGGCTACATCTCTGCACCGTCAGGGGCGTTTCCTGGGCACCCTGGTCAGGGAGCCGTTATCCGTGGGCGCGGTGGCGCCGAGCAGCCGGCGGCTTGCCGGCCACATGGTTGCTGACATCGTGCCGGGCTCGCGGGTCATCGAGTTGGGAGCTGGAACGGGGGCCGTGACGCGGGCGATTCTGGACTCCGGCGTCACTGCTGCCGACCTTCTCGTGATTGAGCAGAATGAAGCCTTTTCCGAGATGCTGCGGAAACGATTTCCCGGAATCGAGGTCGTAACCGGCAATGCAATTGGACTCAACCGATATGCTCGCGCGTTGCCCGGACC
>VYEH01000368.1:4921-6849 GCA_009843005.1 Pseudomonadota bacterium
TTGTGGTAAGCGGCTTGCCGTTGCTGCTCTTTTCGCCCGGGCGCAAGCTCCGGCTGTTGCACCAGGTGTTTTCGGTGCTGACCGAGGATGGGGCGTTTCACCAATTTACCTACGGTGGTCGCTGCCCCGTGGAACGGGCGGTCCTGCGGCGACTCGGCCTCGAGGCCACTCTGTTGCGGTTTACGCCTATAAACATGCCGCCGGCGTTTGTCTATCGGTTGCAAAGGCGCCGCTAGCAGTACCCCGCGCCGGCGCGTCGCGGCCCGAGCCAGTTCGTGGAACGAGGCCGGCGCGCGGGAGTCCACTCGGGGCAATGGCCCGGTGGATTCCCGGTAAGGTGCGGGCTGCTAGAATTCGGTCCTGTGAGAACGTAAGACCATGAATTACCCGGATCAATTCGACTGCGTCGTGGTGGGTGGCGGCCACGCCGGCACCGAGGCGGCTCTCGCCGCGGCGAGAGCCGGCGCACGTACGCTACTGCTGACCCACAATCTCGATACGCTCGGGCTGATGAGCTGTAATCCCGCCATCGGCGGGATCGGCAAGGGTCACCTGGCGCGGGAGATCGACGCGCTCGGCGGCGCCATGGCGCGCGCCGCGGACCGGGCGGGCATCCACTTCCGCACGCTCAATGCCAGCAAGGGACCGGCGGTGCGCGCCACCCGGGCGCAGGCGGACAGGGTTCTGTACCGCAGGACAATTCGAGGGATGCTGGAATCGCAGCCCGGGCTCAGCCTGCTGCAGCAGGGCGTGGACGATCTGCTGCTGGAAGGAGGGCAGGTTCGGGGCGTTGTGACCCGCATGGGGCTTCGGATCTCCGCGCAGACCGTGGTTTTGACCGTGGGAACCTTCCTGTCCGGCCGGATCCACGTCGGCAGCACCAACCATGCCGGTGGTCGGGCCGGTGATCCCGCGTCGGTCAGGCTGGCCGGGCGGCTGCGTGAAATGAATCTCAAGGTGGCCCGGCTGAAGACCGGAACCCCGCCGCGAATCGATGGGCGCAGCATCGACTTCAGCCGGCTGAAGCCGCAGCCGGGGGACGATCCCGCCCCGGTCTTCTCCTTCCTGGGCCGCCGCGCCGAACATCCCAGGCAGGTGCCCTGTCACATCACCCATACCACGGAGAGAACCCACGAAATCATCCGCGCCAACCTGGATCGCTCACCCATGTTCAGCGGGGCCATCGAGGGTACGGGCCCCCGATACTGTCCGTCGATCGAGGACAAGGTGGTCCGCTTTGCCGACAAGGGCTCACACCAGGTGTTCGTCGAGCCCGAGGGCCTGGACACTCACGAAATCTATCCCAACGGCATCTCCACCAGCCTGCCGTTCGACGTGCAATATCGGTTCGTGCGTTCCATCGTCGGTTTCGAAAAGTCGCGGATCACCCGCCCCGGCTACGCGATCGAATACGATTTTTTCGATCCCCGGGAACTGGAGCCGAGCCTGCGCACGAAGGCCGTCGCCGGTCTTTACTTCGCAGGGCAGATCAACGGCACCACGGGCTACGAAGAGGCCGCCGCCCAGGGGCTTGTCGCCGGGGTCAACGCCGCGCGGGAGAGCCGCGGCCTTGAGGGCTGGTATCCGCGGCGCGACGAGGCGTACATTGGCGTGCTCATCGACGATCTGGTTACCAACGGCACCCTGGAGCCGTACCGCATGTTCACCTCTCGCGCCGAGTATCGCCTGTCGCTGAGGGAGGACAATGCCGATCTGCGGCTGACGCCCAGGGGCCGGGAGTTGGGCATCGTGGATGATGAACGCTGGCGTAAATTCGAAACCAAGCAGAACGTCATTCGTTCGGAAACCGGGCGGCTCGCCGGGATTGTGGTGAGGCCGCAGGACGTTCCGGCCGGCAGCCGGATCGGGTCGCTGCGGCGCGATACATCGGCGCAGCAGCTCCTGCGGCGGCCCGAGTGCGGTTACGA
>VYEH01000368.1:6905-9059 GCA_009843005.1 Pseudomonadota bacterium
TGACCTGGTGGCATTGCCGCGAGTGGGCGCCGGCGATGACGCCGGGCGCCTCAGCGGCGAGATGTATTCGCAGGTGGCCGGGCAACTGGAGATCCAGGCCCGCTACCAGGGCTACATCGAGCGCCAGGCTCGCGACATCGAACGACAGCGCAGGCACCGGAGCACACCCTTGCCTGCCGGGCTGGACTATGCAAGCGTACGGGGCCTGTCCAACGAGGTGCGGGAAAAGCTGGCCCGGGTGCGGCCGGCGAGCATCGGCCAGGCGTCGCGCATATCCGGCGTCACGCCCGCAGCGGTTTCATTGCTGCTGATCCATCTGAAAAAACGCGAATATCGAGAGAGCGCCTGAGCGCGCATCGAGGGTAAGTCTATGAACGGGAACCATTTCGCAGTCACGGCACTGGTGGCGGCCGGCCTCTGCGGTTGCGGCGCGGAAACGGAGCAGGCTCAGCCGATCGGCGGCGCAAGCGGGCAGGAACTGGCGGACGAACAGGTGCTGCGCTGGGGCAACGGCGCCGAGCCGCAGTCCCTGGACCCGCACCGGAGCGAAGGCGTGCCGAGCTCCAACATCGGCCGGGATCTGTATGAAGGGATCATGAGCGAAGCACCGGACGGCGCCGTCATCGGCGGGGCGGCGGAATCCTGGGAGATCAGCGAAGACGGCAAGACCTACACGTTCGCGCTGCGCCAGGATGCGAGATGGTCCAACGGTGACCCGGTGACTGCCGACGACTTCGTCTACAGCCTGCGACGCAGCCTGGATCCGGCGACCCTGTCCCGCTATACCTTCATCCTGAATCCGATCCTGAATGCGGAGGCGGCGGCCGCCGGAGAGTTGCCCACCACGGAGGTGGGCGTCAAGGCGCTGGACTCGCATACGCTGGAGATTCAGCTGCAGAATCCCACGCCGTATTTCCTTGGCTTGCTGACCCATTCCGCCAGCTATCCCGTCCATCCGCCCAGCGTCGAGGCCCACGGCGATCAATACGCCCGTCCGGGCAACCTGGTTTCCAACGGCGCCTATCAGCTCGAAGAATGGGTCGTGCAGTCGCACATCAAGCTGGTTCGCAACCCCCACTTCCGGGATAACGACAACACCGTCATCGACGAAGTCTGGTACTTCCCGACGGAGGATCAAACTGCGGAGCTCAGCCGCTACCGGGCCGGTGAACTGGACCTCACCAACAATATTCCCAAGCGGCAGCTACGGTGGATCCGCGAGAACCTGGCGGACGAACTGGTTATCGCGCCCTATCTTGGCGCCTATTACTACGGCTTCAACATGACCCGACCGCCCTTCGTCGACAGCCCGGAACTTCGCCGCGCCCTTACCCTGGCCGTCGACCGGGACATCATCACCGGGCAGGTCACCGCCGCCGGCGAGGTTCCTGCGTTCGGTTGGGTACCGCCGGTGCAGAACTACACCGGCCAGCAGATGCCCGAAGCGGCCTGGACCCAGGAACAGCGCAACGAAGAGGCGCGCCGCCTGTACGCCCTGGCCGGATACTCGGCCGAGAATCCGCTGCGAACGCAGATCATCTACAACACCCAGGAGGATCACCGGCGCATCGCCGTGGCCGTCGCTTCCATGTGGAGGGAAACTCTGGGCGTGGAGGTCGAGATCCTCAACCAGGAGTGGAAAGTATTCCTGGATACCCGCCGGCAGAAGATCGACACCGAGGTCTACCGGGGAGGCTGGATCGGCGACTACAACGATGCATACACCTTTGCGGAGCTGTTCCAGTCCGACGGTGCGCTGAACGACTCCGGTTACTCGAACCCTGAATACGATCGGTTGCTCGCCGAAGCCTCCGCGGAGGGCGACCCGCAGCGCCGCGCCGAACTGCTCCAGCAGGCAGAGCGGATCTTCCTGGAAGATCTGCCCATTATGCCGCTTTACTTCTACGTGACCGCACGGATGGTCAAACCCTGGGTGGGCGGTTTCACCACCAATATCATGGACCACCATCGCAGCAGTAACTTTTACATCCTCAAGCACTGAGCGGGTCTGGGCCACGCATCGGATATCGTACCATCGGGCTGATAGACTGGCCGGGCTGCAGAGGACGGGAGCAAGCGCTTGTTACGCTACGCCACGCGCCGCTTTCTCGGAGCGCTGCCGACGCTCTTCATTCTCATCGCGCTGGCGTTCTT
>VYEH01000368.1:9072-15607 GCA_009843005.1 Pseudomonadota bacterium
ATCCGTGTAGCCCCCGGCGGGCCTTTCGACTCCGAAAAGGCGCTGCTTCCGGAGGTGGAGGCCAATCTGCGGGCCGCCTATAACCTGGACGAGCCTCTCTACCAGCAGTTCGCCCGCTACGTCTGGGGGCTGGCGCGGGCCGACTTCGGGCCGTCGTTCCAGTACCGGGACTACACCGTGACCGAACTCATCATGACGGGGTTCCCGGTGTCGCTGAGGCTGGGAGGCATGGCCATTGCGCTGGCGCTGCTGATCGGGGTGACGGCGGGTAGTCTCGCGGCGTTGCGCCAGAATACGCGCACGGACTACGCGGTGATGTCGGCCTCGATGACGGGTATTTCGATTCCGAACTTCGTCATGGCGCCCTTGCTGATCCTGATCTTCGCCGTCTACCTGGGATGGCTGCCGGCCGGCGGACTGGGGGACGGCTCGCCCCGCAACATGGTGCTGCCGGTGATCGCGCTGGCGCTGCCACAGATCGCCTACATCTCGCGGCTGACCCGCGGCAGCATGATCGAGGTGCTGCGCAGCAACTTTATCCGCACTGCCCGCGCGCAGGGGTTGCCGATGCGCAAGATCGTGCTCAGGCATGCGCTCAAGCCGGCGCTGCTGCCGGTGGTGTCGTACCTGGGCCCGGCCACGGCGGCGGTGATCACCGGTTCAGTGGTCATCGAGCAGATCTTCGGCGTACCGGGACTTGGGAGATTCTTCGTTCAGGGCGCGCTGAACCGCGACTACACGCTGGTGATGGGCGTGGTGGTGTTCTACGGTGTGTTGATCATCGCCTTCAACCTGCTGGTGGATCTGGCCTACGCCTGGCTGGATCCCAAGGTGAAATACTCGTGAGCGCCTCGGAACAGGCGATCCAGGGTCAGGAGGAAGTTGCAGGCCGCAGCCTTTGGGTGGATGCCTGGCGGACGCTGCGCAAGAATCGCGCCGCAATGGTCTCCGGCATCGTCATCGGGATCATGGGTGTGCTCGTCGTCGTCGGTCCCTGGTTCAGTCCCTACAGCTACGACTTCACCGACTGGAGCAACCTGTCCATCGGGCCGAGCCTGGAAACCGGCCACCTGTTCGGCACGGCCACCCTGGGGCGCGACCTGTTCGTGCGCACCCTTTACGGCGGCCGAATCTCGCTGATGGTGGGCCTCTCCGCGACGCTGGTGAGCCTGCTCATCGGTATCAGCTACGGCGCCGTCGCCGGCTATTTCGGCGGCCGGCTGGACAACCTGATGATGCGCATCGTGGACATTCTCTACGCCATGCCCTTCATGTTCTTCGTCATTCTGCTCATGGTGTTCTTCGGCCGGAACCTGTTCCTGATCTTCGTCGCCCTGGGCGCCATCATCTGGCTGGACATGGCGAGGATCGTTCGCGGCCAGACCCTGAGCCTCAAGCACCGCGAGTTCGTCGAGGCGGCCAGGGCGCAGGGGGTGGGGACGTTTGCGGTGATTCGCCGGCATATCGTGCCGAACCTGCTGGGCGTGGTGGCCGTCTACGTGACGCTGACGATCCCCCAGGTCATTCTCATGGAGTCGTTCCTGAGTTTTCTCGGCCTGGGCGTTCAGGAACCCATGACATCCTGGGGCGCGCTGGTCAAGGACGGGTCCGACGAGATGCAGAGCTCCCCCTGGCTGCTGTTGTTTCCAGCGGTATTTCTCGCCATGACGCTGTTCTGCTTCAACTTCCTCGGCGACGGCATGCGCGACGCGCTGGACCCGAAGGACAGGTAGCCGGCGTCCCCTTTTATCGGATGCACCTCCGGTCATGAGCCTGCTTGAAGTCCGCAACCTGGATGTCCGGTTCGATACGCCGGACGGCGAGGTCCACGCGGTCAGGAACCTGAGCTTCGAGCTGGACCGGGGGGAAACCCTGGGCGTGGTCGGCGAGTCGGGTTCCGGCAAGAGCCAGACCGTGCTGAGCCTGATCGGCCTCCTGGCCGATAACGGCCGCGCCAGCGGTACCGCGCTGTTTGACGGTCAGGACCTCTTCAACCTCTCCCCGGGCGCCCTGCGAAGCATTCGCGGGCGGCGAGTCTCGATGATTTTCCAGGATCCGATGACCTCGTTGAATCCCTACCTGACCGTTGCCGAGCAGATGGTCCAGGTGGTTCGCGAGCACGACAGGACGACCCGCAGGGCGGCCCGGGACCGGTGCCTGGAAATGCTGGAAGCGGTCAAGATTCCCGACGCGGCGGCACGGCTGGACTGCTATCCTCACGAACTCTCCGGCGGCATGCGCCAGCGGGTCATGATCGCCGCGAGCCTGCTGCTGGACCCCCAGATTCTGGTGGCCGACGAGCCGACCACGGCGCTGGATGTCACGGTGCAGGCGCAGATCCTCGAACTCATGAAGGACCTGAACCGCCGACTCGGCACCGCGATCATTCTCATCACCCACGACCTGGGCGTCATCGCAGGGCTTTGCGAACGGGTC
This sequence comes from Pseudomonadota bacterium, assembly GCA_009843005.1. Lineage (GTDB taxonomy): Bacteria > Pseudomonadota > Gammaproteobacteria > Steroidobacterales > Rariloculaceae > UBA6522. The sequence goes on from VYEH01000368.1 coordinate 11,509, forward strand.
CTGGTTATGCACGGTGGAGAACTGAAGGAGCAGGGCAATGTGCGGGATGTCTTCTACCGGCCCCGCCATGCCTACACGAAGGCGCTGCTGAAAGCCGTGCCGAGACTGGATGCGGAGCAGTTGGAGCGGCTGGCTCCGGCGACTTCCGAGGCCGATTCTTCCTTGTTGAGTGTCGACGGCCTCAAGGTCCATTTCCCGGTTCGAACCGGCGGCTGGCTCGGCGGGAAACGACCGCTGCGCGCTGTGGATGGGGTGAATCTCGACTTGCGGCCGGGCGAGACGCTGGGCATCGTGGGCGAATCGGGCTGCGGCAAGTCGACGCTCGCCCGCGCCATCCTCCGGCTGGTGCCCACCACCGCCGGAAACGTGTGCCTGCTGGGGCAGAGCATGGGCGACCTGGACAAGCAGGCGCTGCGGCAGATGCGCCGCGACGCCCAGGTGATCTTCCAGGACCCCCTGGCTTCGCTGAACCCGCGAATGACCGTGGGCAACATCGTCAGCGAACCCCTGCGGACCCACTTCCCGGAACTTGGCGCCGACGAGGTGAGGACACGAGTCGCAGATGTCCTGAGGCGAGTGGGTCTCAGCGGCCGCGAGCTGAATCGGTATCCTCATGAATTCTCCGGCGGCCAGTGTCAACGCATCGGTATCGCCAGGGCACTGGTACTCAAACCGAAGGTCATCATCTGCGACGAACCGGTGAGCGCCCTGGACGTCTCGATCCAGGCGCAGATCATCAATCTGCTCATGGATCTTCAGGCGGATTTCGGTCTGGCTCTGATCTTCATCGCTCACGATCTGGCGGTGGTGCGACACATCAGTCACCGGATCATGGTGATGTACCTGGGCCGGATCATGGAGGTGGCGTCGCGGCGGGCGCTGTACGAAACGCCCCAACATCCCTATACGCAGGCGCTCATCAGCGCGGTGCCGATCCCCGATCCGGACAAGGAGCGTGAACGGGATCGGGAGTTGCTGCCCGGAGACCTGCCGTCGCCCATCGACCCGCCCTCCGGTTGCGGCTTCAGGACCCGGTGCCGCTTCGCCCGGGAGCGCTGCCGTCTGGAAACTCCCGAACTGCGCTCACTGGCGGACAGCCTCGTGGCTTGTCATCGGGCGGGCGAGGCAGCGCTTGGCCGAGCGCGGTAGCGGAACCAGGCCAGGCTCAGAAGGAGGACGGTCCTGGCGCGGGCACGGCGACGGGTCGGGCGCATCGTCCGTCACGCCCACTGCGGCGGACTATACTGCCGGTCATGTGGGAACGCCTGACTGAGCGGCTGGCCGAGGCCGGGCTGAAGGTAGACCCGGTCGCTGCGGAAACTCTGGCCGTGTATCTAGGGGAGATTCTTCGCTGGAACCGGGTCCACAATCTCACCGCGATCACCGAACCGGACGCGATGATCCGCCGCCTTGTGATCGAGAGCCTCGCACTCCGCCCGCTGCTCCGGGGCCGGCGGGTCGCCGATGTGGGCAGCGGCGTGGGCGTGCCGGGCATTCCGCTGGCGATCACCGAGTCGCGCCGGCACTTCACGCTCATCGAAAGCCGCGCCAAGCGGGCGGCGTTCCTGCGGCATGTGCAAGGCCTGCTGGGATTGGTTAACGTTGCCGTGGAACACGCGCGGGTGGAGGAGATGAACGACGCCGGAACCTTCGATACCCTGCTCGCCAGGGCGGTGGCGCTGCCTGAGGAGTTGCTGCGGCTCACCGCGCACCTGTTCGGGCCGGCTTCGGTGATGCTGGTGCCCACCGGCGAGCAGGCCGCCGCCGAACCGCTGCAGGCAGACGGGCGGTTCGAACTGCGCCTGGAAGAAGGAACGACAACGGACCTGATCGGCGGATCGTTGCTGATCATTTCCAGGAAGCGAGGTTGAAGATTCCTTGGCGCAGATCATTGCCATAGCCAACCGCAAGGGCGGGGTGGGCAAAACCACCACCTGCGTCAACCTCGCCGCTTCCCTGGCCGCCACGCGCCGCCGTGTGCTGGTGGTGGACATGGACCCCCAGGGCAACGCCACGGTGGGTTGCGGCGTGGATCCGGCCGAACTGGAAGTCACTGTCTGCGACCTGCTGCTGGAGGAGCACGAGGGATCCGTGGCGGTTCGCCCCGCCGGCGTCGGTGGCTTCGGCGTGCTGCCGGCCAATCAGGACCTCACCCTGGCAGAGGTCCGCCTGCTGAGCCATTCGGGTCGTGAACGCCGGCTCAAACAGGTGCTGACGCCACTGGAGAAAGACTACGACTATGTCCTGGTTGACTGCCCTCCGGCGATCAACATGCTCACCCTCAACGCCCTGGCCGCAGCCACCGGCGTGCTCATCCCCATTCAGTGCGAGTACCTGGCCCTGGAAGGCCTCAGCGCGCTGCTGGAGACCGTGGAGGAGATTCGCCGCAGCGTCAATCCGGCGCTGCGGATTCACGGCATCCTGCGCACCATGTTCGACGGCAGGACCAATCTGACGAAGGAAGTATCCGGCCAGCTGGTGGAACACTTCGGCGACGGGGTGTTCCGTACCGTCATTCCGCGCAACGTCCGCCTTGCCGAAGCGCCCAGTTTTGGCAAGCCGGCGCTCTACCATGACAAGTCCTCCGCGGGGGCGCTGGCCTACCTGGCCCTGGCCGGCGAGATCAACCGCCGCGAGGCCGTGCCGGCGACGCTCTGAGCGGGGCGGTCCTGACATGGTTTGCGGGGCTGCTTGGGATACAATTGATCGTGCCCGCGCTCGCCGACGAAAGGAACACATGGCCATCCTCTTTGCCCCGCCTCCCGCCCCTTCCGGCCATAGCCGCCGGTCCATGGTTTGCCGACCGCGATCGGCGGTGAGCGATGCGGCCTAAGCGGAGGAGTCTGGGCCGCGGCCTGGAGGCGTTGCTGGGCACGGACCCCGTCACGCAGCAGCCGGCCGCCCAGGACGGTTTCCGGGAATTGCCCATCGACCTCCTCCAGCGGGGCCGCTACCAGCCGCGGGTTGACATGCGCCAGGAGTCGCTGCAGGAACTGGCCGACTCCATCCGTTCCCAGGGGCTGGTGCAGCCGATCATCGCACGCCCCCTGAACGCCTCGGAGGGCGCTGCCGAGACCCGCTACGAGATCGTCGCCGGCGAGCGCAGGTGGCGTGCAGCCCAACTGGCAGGGCTGGACGCGATTCCCGCCCTCGTCAGGGACATGTCCGATCGGGAGGCAGTAGCGGTTGGCCTGATCGAGAACATGCAGCGGGAGGACCTTAATCCGCTGGAGGAAGCCGGTGCGCTGAGGCGCCTGGTGAACGAGTTCGAGATGACCCACGCGGAGGCCGCGGACGCAGTGGGCCGATCGAGGGCTACCGTGACCAACCTGATGCGGCTGCTGGAATTGCCCGAGGAAGTCAAGGAGATGCTCGAGGGCAGGTCACTGAACATGGGGCACGCGAGGGCGTTGCTGGCGCTGGCAGACTCCAGGGCCCTGGTGGACCTGGCCCGGCGCGCCGTAAAGCACGGCTGGAGCGTGCGGGAGACCGAGCGCGCCGTGAATCGGCTGGTGCGGCCGGCCGTGAAACCGCCGCCGGCCCCGGTCGCAGACCCCGACGTGCGGCGGCTGGAAACCGAGTTGAGCGATCGGCTGGGCGCTTCCGTCCGGATCGATCAGCGGAAGAAAGGTGGGCGGGTGATCATTCGGTATCACGGCGTCGATGAGCTGGAAGGGATCATCGAGCAACTGGGGCGCCGACCGAACTCCTAGCGACCGCGCGCCAGCAGGGGCCGACTGACGATTTGCCCGGCGAGCTTGCCGCATGATCGGGTGCTTGCCACACCCGCCGAAACTCGCCCGCTTCGCCTTGATCGTGAGCCTGCAAGTCTATAGGATACCGGCGGCGTTCAGGCAGTAAATCTACCTCTAGAAGCGACGCCCCGGGTGTGGCTTTTTCTTTATCCGATGCAGCGGGACATTACGGGCACACGGTCTGCTTGTGAGCAATCTGGATGAGCGGTTCCGCCAGGCGCGAAGGGCTGCGTTCCGGATCGTCGGGGCACAGGCTTGCATCACGCTGCTGGCTGCCGCCGCCGGTTTGGTGCTGGCGGGTGTGGCGGGGGCCGTCTCAGCGTTTCTGGGCGGCGGAATCGGCA
>VYEH01000368.1:15617-18590 GCA_009843005.1 Pseudomonadota bacterium
GCGGGATTGTTCGCGTTGGTGTTGACGAGCATGGAAGTGGTTTTCGGAGCGATGCTCGGCGGTTTCGGAGCGACCCTGCTGGTGTTCTGGGCGGCACTGATCTTCAGTCCGGGCGATGCGCTGGCTGGCGGACTGAAGCGTCCGGGCGGGAAATAGGCATGGAAGACGCCCACGAAGGCCCCGCGAACGCCACCGAGTACATCGTCCATCACCTCACGAACCTCCACGTGGGCGAAGGGTTCTGGAACCTGCACCTGGACAGCGTCTTCTACGCTGTGGTGCTTGGAATCCTATTCGCCGCAAGCTTCCGGTTCGCTGCGGCCAGGGCCACCGCGGGCGTACCCGGCCGTTGGCAGAACTTCGTCGAGATGATGGTCGAATTCGTCGACACCCAGGTCAGGGACAGCTTCCACGGCACCAGCCGGCTGATCGCGCCGCTGGCGCTGACGATCTTCTGCTGGATCTTCCTGATGAACTTCATGGACCTGGTGCCGGTGGACCTGCTGCCCGAGGTCGGCGTGGCGATGGGTATCGAGTACATGAAGGTCGTGCCCACCACCGATCTCAACATCACCTTCGGCATGTCGATCACCGTCTTCCTGTTGATGATCTTCTACAGCATCAAGATCAAGGGTGCGGGGGGATTCGCCAGGGAACTGCTGTTCCACCCGTTCGGCAAGTGGATGATGCCGTTCAACTTTTTGCTCAAGCTGGTGGAGGAACTCGCCAAGCCGGTGTCGCTGGCGTTGCGGCTGTTCGGCAATCTGTACGCCGGCGAGCTGATCTTCATCCTGATCGCCCTGTTCACGCTGTCCGCCGGCGGGCATACGTTGACCGAAACGCTGTTGAATCTGGCCTCGCCCGCCACCATCTCGTACCTGGTGATTCAGGTGATCCTGGGGTTGGCATGGGCGCTGTTCCACATCCTGATCATCACCCTGCAGGCATTCATTTTCATGATGTTGACCATCGTCTACCTGAGCATGGCCCACGAGGAACATTAGTTGCGGAGGCATCAAGGCCTTCGCGGATTTAGGAGGAGTTATGGAAGTTGCAAATGTGATCGCCAACGTGCAGGGCATGACGGCCCTGGCGGTGGCGCTGTTGATCGGCCTCGGCGCGGCGGGCACCGCCGTCGGCTTCGGCCTGCTAGGCGGAAGGTTCCTTGAAGGCGCGGCCCGGCAGCCGGAACTGGTGCCGATGCTGCAGATCAAGATGTTCATCGTGGCGGGCCTGTTGGACGCGGTCACCATGATCGGCGTGGGCGTGGCGCTGTTCTTCACCTTCGCCAATCCGTTTCTCGGCCCGGTGCAGGACGCCCTGCAGACAGGGCTGGGCGGTTGACGGCGGGACCGGCCAAACCTGACGAAATCGTTCCTGGAGGCATTCCGTGAGCATCAACGTCACCCTCTTCGTGCAGATGCTGGTATTCGCGCTTCTGGTGTGGTTCACCATGAAGTTCATCTGGCCGGTGATACTCGAGGCTATGGAGGAACGCGAGCAGCGCATCGCCGACGGCCTCGCCGCGGCGGAGAAGGGGCGCAGCGAGCTCGAGGCGGCCGCAACCGAGGCCGAGAGCATCGTCTCGGCCGCACGGGATCAGGCGCGCGACATCCTCGGCAAGGCCAATTCCCGGGCGGCGGGCATCGTCGAGGAAGCCCGCACGCAAGGTGAGGAGGAGAAGCGCAAGCGGCTCGAAAGCGCCCAGGCCGAAATCGACGTGGAAGTCAATCGGGCGCGGGATGAGCTGCGCGGCCAGGTGGCGGCCATCGCGGTAGCGGGTGCGGAGAAGGTACTGGCCCGCGAAATCGACACCGACGCTCACCGTGAACTGCTCGACCGCCTCGCCGCGGACCTGTAGCGGGGCGGGAAGCGTGCAACGGAAGATCTGTCATGGCTGAGACCGGCACACTGGCGCGCCCCTACGCCCGTGCGGTCTTCGAGCTGGCCAGGGAAAACGGCAACCTGTCCGCCTGGTCGGAGGCCCTGCGCGGCGTTGCCGACGTGGTGGGCGCTCCCGACGCCAGGGCGTTTTTGGCCAGGCGCGATCTCGACGACGCGGCGCGGGTTTCGTTTCTGCTGTCGATATTCGCCGACGCGGGCGAGGGCGCCGTGCTGGAATCCGCGCACGGCCGCAACCTGCTTCGGCTGCTCGCCGAGAATCACCGGCTGGACGTGCTGCCGGAAATATCCGCGCAGTTCGATACGCTCAAGGCCCGGGCCGAGAACACGGTCAAGGTGCAGCTCATCACGGCCGCCGGCGTGGAACAGGCCGTCGTCAGCCGAATCGGCGAGGCCCTGGAGCGCAAGCTGGGCAGGGCCGTGGAACTTGAATTGCAACAGGACCCCGACTTGCTGGGCGGCGCCGTCATCCAGGCCGAGGGCCAGGTGATCGACGGATCCGTAAGGAGCCGGCTCACGGAGCTCGCCGGGGTCCTGACCGCCTGACGTAAAGCAGGCAAGAGGAAATCATATGGCACTGAAAGCGTCGGAAATCAGCGAACTCATCAGGCAGCGCATCGAGAACTTCGATGCCCGGGCCGAGGCGCGGGACGTGGGTACCGTGGTCGTGCTGACCGACGGCATCGTCCGCATCCACGGCCTCGCCGATGTCCAGTACGGCGAGATGATCGAGTTCCCGGGAGGGAGTTTCGGTCTCGCGCTCAACCTGGAGCAGGATTCGGTGGGCGCCGTGATCCTGGGCGAATACAAGCACATTCGCGAGGGCGACACGGTTCGCACCACGGGCCGGATCCTTGAGGTGCCGGTGGGCGAGGCGCTGCTCGGGCGGGTGGTGGACTCGCTGGGCAGCCCCATCGACGGCAAGGGCCCCATCGACACCAACGAGACGTCACCCATCGAGAAAGTGGCTCCCGGCGTGATCGACCGCCAGTCGGTATCGCGGCCGGTGCAGACCGGGCTGAAATCCATCGACTCCATGGTGCCCATCGGCCGCGGGCAGCGCGAACGCAT
>VYEH01000368.1:18600-34473 GCA_009843005.1 Pseudomonadota bacterium
CGGCGGCGCCACAACCTGCACATCACGTTCCATATCCCAGATAAAATCCACGGTCGCCAATGTCGTGACCCGCCTTGAGCAGGAAGGCGCCATGGAGCACACCATCGTGGTGTCGGCATCCGCTGCCGAATCGGCGGCCATGCAGTACATTGCGCCCTACGCCGGCTGCGCCATGGGCGAGTACTTCCGCGACCGGGGCCGGGACGCGCTGATCATCTACGACGACCTGACCAAGCAGGCCTGGGCTTACCGCCAGGTCTCGCTGCTGCTGCGCCGTCCGCCGGGCCGGGAGGCCTATCCGGGCGACGTGTTCTACTTGCATTCGCGCCTCCTGGAGCGCGCCGCGCGGGTCAACGCGGGTTACGTGGAGGAATTCACCGACGGCGAGGTCAAGGGCAGGACCGGTTCGCTGACCGCCCTGCCCATCATCGAAACCCAGGCGGGCGACGTCTCCGCCTTCGTGCCCACCAACGTGATCTCGATCACCGACGGGCAGATCTTCCTGGAGACGGACCTGTTCAACGCGGGCATCCGGCCGGCCATCAACGCGGGACTTTCGGTGTCCCGTGTGGGCGGCGCGGCCCAGACCGACATCATCAAGAAGCTGGGCGGCGGGATCCGCCTGTCGCTGGCGCAGTATCGTGAGCTGGCCGCCTTCGCGCAGTTCGCCTCGGACCTCGACGAGGCCACCCGGCGGCAACTGGAGCGCGGCCAGCGGGTCACCGAACTGATGAAGCAGCCGCAGTACGCTCCGATGTCCGTCGCTGAAATGGCCATTTCGCTCTACGCGGTAAACGAGGGCTACCTGGACGACGTCGAGGTGGAGAACGTGGTGCCCGTCGAGACGGCCTTGCACGCCCACGCCCGAGCCAACGCGGAGGACTTGATAGCCAGGATCGACAGCACCGGCGCCTACGATGACGAAATTAAGGCTGGGCTCAAGGCGCTGCTCGACGAATTCAAGGCGTCGGGCGCGTACTAGGAACCGGGGGCGAGTACGAGGGAACCTGAATGGCGGTCGGCAAGGAAATCCGCACCAAGATCAACAGCGTGAAGAATACGCAGAAGATCACGCGCGCCATGGAAATGGTCGCGGCCTCCAAGCTGCGCAAGACCCAGGACCGGATGAACGCCGCCAAGCCCTATGCCGAGAGCATACGCCGCGTGATCGGCCATCTTTGCCAGGCCGGCCCCGATTTTCACAGTCCGTATCTTGAAACACGGGAAGTCGGGCGGGTCGGCTACCTGGTGGTCACCACCGACCGGGGCTTGTGCGGCTCGCTCAATGTCAATCTGTTCCGGGCGCTGCTCAACGACATCAGCCGCTGGAACGATCGGGGCGTCGAAGTCGACTTGTGCATCCTCGGCGCCAAGGGGCTGGCGTATTTCCGCCGGCTGAAGATCAACATCGTTTCCGCGGCGACACACCTGGGCGACGTGCCGAAGGTGGCGGACCTGGTCGGCCCGATCGCCACCATGACAAACGCCTACAAGGAGGGGACGATCGACCGGTTGTTCCTGGCCTACAACGATTTCATCAATACCATGACCCAGAGGCCGACCATCAGCACCCTGGTGCCGGTGGAACCGGTGGACGCAGAGGAGCTTCAGGACCACTGGGACTACATCTACGAACCGGATGCGGAGGAGCTTCTCGACAACGTTCTCGAACGGTATCTGGAGGCGCAGGTGTATCGTGGCGCGGTGGAGAACGTCGCCTGCGAGATGGCATCGAAAATGGTGGCGATGAAGGCGGCTACCGACAATGCCGGCAAGTTCATCGATCAGCTGCAACTGGCGTACAACAAGGCGCGCCAGGCAGCGATCACACAGGAGATATCGGAGATCGTGGGCGGCGCGGCGGCCGTCTAGGGATTCCGCAAACAGAGAAGGGTTGAGCATTCCATGAGCACGGGTACGATTGTTCAGGTCATCGGCGCGGTCGTTGACGTCGAGTTTCCAAGGGACGCCATTCCGAGCGTTTACGACGCTCTGATACTCAAGGATCGCGATCTTACGCTTGAGGTTCAGCAGCAGTTGGGCGATGGCGTGGTGCGGGCCATTGCCATGGGTGCAAGCGAAGGGCTCAAGCGCGGGCTGGCGGTGGATAATACCGCGCAGCCCATCACCGTACCGGTGGGCGAAAAGACCCTCGGACGCATCATGGATGTGCTGGGGAACCCCATCGACAAGGCGGGGGAGATCGGCGAGGACGAGCGGCTGCCCATTCACCGGGATCCGCCGACGTTCGAGGAACAGTCCACGACCACGGAACTGCTCGAGACGGGCGTGAAGGTCATCGACCTGATCATGCCCATCGCCAAGGGCGGCAAGATCGGGCTGTTCGGCGGCGCCGGCGTGGGCAAGACGGTCACCCTGATGGAACTGATCAACAACATTGCCAAGGAACACGGCGGCTATTCCGTGTTTGCCGGGGTGGGCGAGCGAACCCGCGAGGGCAACGACTTCTACTACGAGATGAAGGAGTCCGAGGTGCTCGACAAGGTCTCGCTGGTGTACGGGCAGATGAACGAGCCGCCCGGCAACCGCCTGCGGGTGGGGCTCACCGGTCTGACCATCGCCGAGCACTTCCGCGACGAAGGCCGCGACGTGCTCATGTTCATCGACAACATCTACCGCTACACGCTGGCGGGAACCGAAGTCTCGGCGCTGCTCGGAAGGATGCCCTCGGCGGTGGGTTATCAGCCGACGCTGGCCCAGGAGATGGGCGTGCTCCAGGAACGCATCACCTCCACGAGTACTGGTTCGATCACCTCGTTTCAGGCGGTCTACGTTCCGGCGGACGACCTGACGGACCCGTCGCCCGCCACCACGTTCGCGCACCTGGACGCGACCTTGGTGCTGTCCCGGCAGATCGCCGAGCTGGGCATCTACCCCGCAGTGGACCCGCTGGATTCCACCAGCCGCCTGCTGGACCCCAACATCATCGGCGAGGAGCACTACCAGACGGCCCGGTCGGTGCAGGCGGTGCTGCAGCGCTACAAGGAACTGCAGGACATCATCGCCATCCTGGGCATGGACGAACTCTCCGAAGACGACAAGCTCACCGTGCAGCGGGCGCGCAAGATTCAACGCTTCCTGTCGCAGCCGTTCACCGTGGCCGAAACCTTTACCGGCTCGCCCGGCAAATACGTGTCGTTGAAGGACACCGTGAGCGGGTTCAGGGCCATCGTCTCCGGCGAGTACGACCGCCTGCCGGAGCAGGCGTTCTACATGATCGGCACCATCGACGAGGCCGAAGAGCGGGCCAGGCGCCTGCAATAGGGCGACGGTTCGCACTGATTGGAGCACCCGCCATGGCCACGATCCAGGTCGACATCGTCAGCGCCGAAGGGGCCATCTTCTCCGGGGAAGCGGAGATGGTGTTCGCCCCCGGCGCGCTGGGCGAGATCGGCATCGCACCGCGCCACGCGCCCCTGCTCACGCACCTCAAACCCGGCGAGGTCCGCGTACAGCCGCCGGAAGGCGAGGAGCGGTTCTTCTTCGTGACTGGAGGCGTCCTGGAAGTGCAGCCGAGGCTGGTCACGGTCCTGGCGGACAGCGCCGCGAGGGCCGAGGACCTCGATGAGGCTGCGGCACTGGCGGCGCGCGAACGCGCCCGCGAAGCGCTGGAAGGCGGCGGCGGAGAAATCGACCTGGAACAGGCCCAACGGGAACTTGTCGAGGCCGAGGCGCGTTACCGGGCGGCGGAGAAACTCAGAGGCAAGCGCTGAGGCCATCGTTGCGCTCGACCCATCAATCACCCTGGGCCCGACAAGCGCACGATAAAATTTACCAGGGCACGGGCATATTCGAAACCCGCCTTCGTCAGATCGTCGATACACTTCGCAGCGGTCATAGCGTCGCTCATCGGGCTGCCCTCCTCAAGAGGATAGCAGAGCCTGTCATCTTCTATAAAAAGGGGCATCGGGTCAGGCTTCATTTCCGGCCTGAACGCTCGGAAATGAAGCTAAAAAGCTCAGAATTCTGCTCTTCGAGCGCCGTGTGCGGCAGCGTCAGCACAATTGCGGGAAGTGCGTCTCTGCGTTATGGTGCGCCAACAGAGCACCGAGACAAAGGGAGCCGTTCATGGCCGTCCGCAAACAGAGTGTTTCCTTCACCGAATCCGCGTTCGCGTTTGCCCGGAAACTGGTCGAAGAGGGCGAATACGCAAATGTCAGCGCGGCGGTATCCGGTGAACTCGCGCGGGCAAAGGCGATCCGCGACCGTGAGCGATTACTTCTGGGTGCGGACGTTGAACGCCGCCTGCGCCTGCCTCTAGATCAGTGGTTACCCGTCGGTGCGCTCGATGACGTGACAAGAAGCGCTCGTGTCCATCTGCACAAACTCTCCGTGCCTGAAGACTAAGCCTTGCCGGAGTAATGCGTCAGATTCGGCATCCTCTGGTCGAGCGGGACATCATCGCAATAGCGGAGCACATCGTGGAGACCACGGATGGAAATGTTACCGCGGCGGAGCGCCGGCTAGATGAGATCGACAACCTGCTGAGAGACATTGCGGGAAACCCTTTTTCCGGGATTCGCCTGTCCGGTTCACTCGAAGGTTGGCTGGTGCGCCACGGTGGGCGGGATTTCAAGATCACGATTGTTTTCCGGCCGGATACTGACGCGCAATGCCTCTTTATCGCGCTTGTCGCCTTCGGGGGTCAAGATTGGCTGACAAAAGGTTCTGCCCGGCTGGAATTCGATTGATGCACAACGTTCCGGATAGTATTCGGGTCATGCCGCTCACAACCGCCATACTCGTGACAGTCGTTGTCCTGGCGGCCGGCCAAGGGCGGCGCATGAACTCCACGCGTCCTAAAGTGCTGCAACCCCTTGCCGGGCGGCCGATGCTGGCTCACGTGCTGGATACGGCGGAGTCGTTGGAGCCCGATGCGCTCAACATCGTTCACGGGCACGGCGGTGAGGCGGTGCGGGCCGAATTCGCGGACCGGGCCCTGGACTGGACCCATCAGCCCGAACAACTAGGCACCGGACACGCGCTGGCCCAGGCGCTACCGGGCATTCCGGATGGACATCGGGTGCTTGTGCTTTGCGGTGACATGCCGCTGATTTCCGCCGCGAGCCTTGAGAGGCTGATCGAGCGGACCGATGGCGGTGCACTGGGCCTTCTCACCGCGACGGTCGATGAGCCGTCAGGCTACGGTCGTGTTTTGCGCGACCAGACAGGCGCCGTCGTGGCGGTGGTCGAGGATGCGGATGCCACGCCGGAAGAGCTCGCGGTCAACGAAATCAATACGGGCATCATGGTGCTGCCGGCGTCGTCGTCGAAACGCTGGCTCGACCGCATGGACGACTCCAACAGCCAGGGCGAGTTCTACCTCACCGACGTAATAGCGATGGCGGTCGCGGAAGACGTGCCGGTGGCTGGTGTGCCGGTCGGTGATCCTGCAGAAGCAATAGGCATCAATGACCGCAACCAATTGGCCCTGGCCGAACGCGCCATCCAGCAACGTTACGCTCGGGAGCTGCTTGATCAGGGCGTAACGCTCGCCGATCCCTCGCGCTTCGACCTGCGCGGCCGGCTGGCCGTAGGCCGGGACGTGTTTATCGACGTGGGAGCCGTGTTCAGCGGTAACGTCACGCTCGGGGATCGGGTTCGCATCGGCCCCAACGCCGTAATCTCCGACAGCCAGATTGGCGACGATTGCACGGTCCACGCTCACTGCGTGATCGATGGCGTTACCGCCGGCGCCGACTGCGAGATCGGCCCCTTTTCGCGGTTGCGGCCCGGCACGGAGTTCGATGAACGCGTCAAGGTCGGTAATTTCGTCGAGGTCAAGGCCGCCCGGCTGGCCTCCGGCGTCAAGGCGAACCATTTGAGCTATGTTGGCGATGCGCAAATCGGCCGCGACAGCAATGTCGGCGCCGGCACCGTGACCTGCAACTACGATGGTGCGAACAAGCACCGCACGGAAATCGGCGACCGGGTCTTCGTGGGTTCGGGTTCGATGCTGGTGGCGCCGCTTCGGGTTGGCGATGGCGCGACCATTGCGGCCGGTTCGACGATCACCAGGGACGTCCCTCCCGGAGACCTGGCCGTGGCGCGGCAACGCCAGAGTACGGTCAAGGGCTGGAAGAGGCCGAAGAAGCGAGAGCCGTAGCCGGGATGTGCGGAATCGTCGGCATGGCCGGGGGCCAGAATGTAACTCCAATCCTGATGGAAGGGCTGCGGCGCCTGGAGTACCGGGGATACGACTCCGCGGGCCTGGCCGTGATCAATGGCGGCAGGCTGCAACGCCTGAGGCGAATGGGAAAGGTCCAGGCGTTGCAGGAGGCGCTGAACGGGAACCCCTTGAGCGGCGCCTCAGGCGTCGCCCATACGCGCTGGGCGACCCACGGCAAACCCAGCGAGATCAACGCCCATCCCCACACCTCGGGTGGGATCGCCGTGGTGCATAACGGCATTATCGAGAATCATGAAGCGTTGCGTGAACAACTGGAGGCTGACGGGTACCGGTTCGCATCCGAAACCGATACCGAGGTCATCGTTCACCGCATTAACTACCATCTGGCTCGGGCCGGTGATCTGCGCCTCGCCGTCAGCCGCACGATCGGGGAGTTGGAGGGTGGATATGCCTCGATGGTCGTGCTCAGCGACGCGCAGCCGGATGCGCTGATCGCGGCGCGCATCGGCACCCCGGTGGTGGTGGGACTGGGCGGCGACGGCAACCTGGTGGCGTCGGATGTCGCCGCGCTCCTGCCGGTGACCTCGCGGCTTCAATTCCTCGAGGAAGGGGATGTCGCCGTGGTCGGGCGAGACTCGGTGCGAATCTTCGATGCCGGTGGGCGGGAAGTTCAGCGCCCGGTCCGCGTCAGCGAGCAGACTGCCGATTCGGTCGATCTGGGGCGCCACCGCCACTACATGGAGAAGGAAATCCATGAACAGCCGGCGGCGCTGACCCGGGCGCTTGCGAATCGGATCGAAGACGGCGCAATAGCAGACTCCGCATTTGGCCCTGAGGCCCGGTCCATACTGGCGCAAACCGCAGGCGTGCACATTGTCGCCTGCGGCACCAGCTACCATGCAGGCTTGGTGGCACGGTACCAGCTTGAAGAGGTTGCCCGGCTGCCCTGTGCCGTGGACCTGGCCAGCGAGTACCGTTACCGCTCGCCGGTGGTCCCGGAGAATACGCTGTTCGTGGCCATTTCCCAGTCGGGCGAAACCGTCGACACGCTGGCGGCGTTGCGCGCCGCGAAGGAGCTCGGTTACCTGGCCACACTGGCGATCTGCAACGTCGCGGAAAGCTCCCTGACCCGGGAGGCCGACCTGACATTCCTGACCCGAGCGGGCATCGAAATCGGCGTCGCCTCCACCAAGGCCTTCACCACCCAATTGGCGGCGCTGCTGATGCTGACAATCGTGCTTGCGCGGCAACGCGGCATCGGCGCCGATACCGAACGCCAGATCGTCAATCACCTGGCAGAGTTGCCCGGCCTGGTGGAACAGAGCCTGTTGCTGGACGGTGCCATCGCCGAACTGGCCCACGAGTTCGCGGACAAGCACCATGCCCTGTTCCTGGGCCGCGGCGCGCTCAATCCTGTGGCCATGGAGGGGGCACTGAAACTGAAGGAGATCTCTTACATCCACGCCGAAGCCTACGCCGCGGGCGAGCTCAAGCACGGCCCGCTGGCGTTGGTGGACGACGACATGCCGGTGGTGGCCGTGGCGCCCAACAACGAGTTGCTGGCGAAGCTCAGGTCGAACCTCCAGGAGGTCAGGGCGCGTGGCGGGCGGCTGTTCGTCTTCGCCGACCCGGCCGTTGAATTCGGCGACGATGACGGTGTCCGAATCCTGCGCATGCCCGCCCACGTGCAGCCTATCCAGGAGCCGCTGCTGTATACGGTGCCCCTGCAGTTACTGGCATACCATGTGGCCGTGCTGAGGGGCACCGATCTGGATCAGCCCCGAAACCTCGCCAAGACGGTCACGGTGGAATAACTGACGGGCTCCTGCCGCGAGTTGCCGGGGGTGGCGCGGTACGCCATCCCCTGTCGAAACGCCAATTGGCGGGGCTGCGCGGCCTATTCGTTCGCGTCGCGCACCAGGTGTACGCCCATCGCTCCGGTCAGCAGCGGAAGCAGGGCGTCGACGACGATCCACACTAGGGAGACCGTCGCGTCGCCGATCGCGGTGTATTCCGGGCTGTGGAGATTGAACCAGTTCCAGAAGAACAGGATGCTCACGAACAGGGTTCCGTAGAAGAGCGTGTTGGCGGCGATGAACTCCCGCGTGGAAGCGCCCTGGTCGCTGTCGACGCCACTCTTGCGCCGGTAGGCGAATACCAGCGCCAGGAGGAGCGCCACGATCATCATCGGGTTGAGTATGTCCCAGGTTGCGCTGTAGGGCCGCGCTTCGGTTGACACATGATACAGCGGCTCGATGACGGTGTGCGCGCCCACCAGGACCGCCACCAGGATCAGATACATTCCGATGATTTTCTTTGGCATCCGGCTAACCTCTCCGTTGAAGACACTTAGAATAGACCATATCGCCCGACGGGCCGCAACAGGTCGAGCGCAAGCCCGCTGCGGTATTCACGGCAGCGAGAACTCGGCTACCACGGGCGTGTGATCGGATGGCCTCTGCAGCCTGCGCGGCGCCACGTCGATCGAGCACCCGGTGCAGGCGGCGCTCATGCCGTCCGACGCCAGTATCAGGTCGATCCGCAGGCCGTTGTTCCTGCGAAACGCACCGGCGCGGTAATCCCACCAGCTGAAGCTCTTCTCCTCCTGCTCGAACAGTCTGAAAGTGTCCTTGAAACCCGCCTCGATAATGTCGCCCAGCGCGGAGCGCTCCCTGGGACTGCAGAGTATCTTGCCTTCCCACTGGACCGGATCGTGTACGTCGCGGTCGTCAGGCGCGATATTGAAGTCGCCGACGGCGACCACGTGCTTGTGGCGCTGCAGATCGCGCCGCAGGTGTGCGTCCAGGGCGGCCAGCCAGGCGAGCTTGTAGTCGTATTTCTCCGAGCCGACGCTCTGCCCGTTGGGAACGTACAGGTTGAGCACTCGAACGTCGCCGTAGGTGGCGCACAATACCCGCCGCGCGGGATCGTCGAAACCGTCCAGATCGACCACCACATCCGCCGGCGGCAACCGTGACACCACCGCGACACCGTTGTAGGTGGGCTGTCCGCTGTAGGCGACGTGGTAGCCCAGGTCCTCGAAGGCGTCCGCGGGAAACAGCTCGTCGGTGACCTTGGTTTCCTGCAACCCGAGCACATCGGGCTGTGCCTGCTTCAGCCAGTCGGTGACGTGCTCCAGCCGCACCCGCAGGCTGTTGACGTTCCAGGTCGCGATCTTCACGGTTCCTTGTGATCTCCCTTGTCGATACCGGCCGAAACACTATCATTTTTCCTGTTAAGCTGCGCCCCGATTTCGGGTGTGCAGAGACGTTATGGTGACAAGCTGCGATTTTGTCGTCCTCGGTGGAGGCAGCGGCGGATTGGCCGCTGCGCAGCGGGCGGCCGAGTACGGCGCCCGGGTGGTTGTCATCGAGCCGGCCCGGTTGGGCGGCACTTGCGTCAACGTCGGTTGCGTACCCAAGAAGGTGATGTGGAATGCGGCGCAACTGGCCCACGCGCTGGAGGACGCGGCCGGCTATGGCTTCAGCGTGACCTCCCATGGCCACAACTGGGCGGCCCTGAAGACGGGCCGCGACGCCTATGTGAAGAGGTTGAACGGAATCTACCGGCGCAACCTGGAGCGCAAGTCCATCGAGTGGACTCAGGCCTCCGGGCGATTTGCCGGCCCGAACCGGATCATTACGGACCAGGGACATGAATTCCGGGGCGATCATGTGCTCATCGCCACCGGTGGGTATCCGATCGTTCCGGCGCTTCCCGGGGCGGAGCAGGGCATCACCTCGGACGGATTCTTCGAGCTTGAGGCATTGCCGCACCGTACGGCCGTGATCGGCAGCGGCTACATCGCGGTGGAGCTTGCCGGCGTGCTTCGCGCACTGGGCAGCGAGGTCGTGCAGTTGGTGAGATACGACGGCGTGCTGCGGGCCTTTGACGACATGCTCGGCCGGCGCCTCGTGGAGCACATGCGCGCGGCGGGGATTGACGTGGTCACCGGGGCGGTGCCTGAAGCGGTGCGATCCGGGGATAGCGGCCTGAGCGTACGAACCGCCGACGGACGCGAATTCGAAGGTTTCGATTGCCTGCTGTGGGCGATCGGCCGGAGTCCCAACACCGCGGCACTCGGTCTCCCCGGGGCGGGCGTTGCAACGGGCGCACGCGGTTATGTAGCGGTCGATGCCTTCCAGAACACCAGTGTGAGGGGGATCTTTGCGGTGGGCGACGTCACCGGAAAGGCACAACTGACTCCGGTCGCCATCGCCGCCGGCCGACGCCTGGCGGACCGCCTGTTCGGCGGCCAGCCGGACCGGCGCCTGAGCTACGAGAATATTCCTTCAGTGATCTTTTCCCATCCGCCAGTGGGTACCGTCGGGCTGTCCGAGGCGCAGGCGCGGGAGCGGTTCGGCGACGATTCGGTGCGTGTCTACCGGTCCAAATTCGTTCCGATGTATAACGCGCTGACGGAACACAAGCCCAGGACGGCGATGAAGCTGGTCACCGTGGGGGACGATGAGCGGGTGGTGGGTTGTCACCTGATCGGCGCCGGTGCCGACGAGATGCTGCAGGGGTTCGCGGTGGCGGTGACGATGGGAGCGACGAAGGCCGATCTGGACAATACGGTGGCGATTCATCCAACCAGCGCGGAAGAGCTTGTGACGATGCGTTGACCGGCCTTCAGGGAAGTGGGGCGAGGGGAGTCCAGTCCGAGAAGGCGACCGCTTGTCCGAGTCTGCTCCCATCCTCGTCCAGCACGTTCCACACAGTGGCATGCTGCACGAGGAACCGCCGTCCCGTCCCGGAGATCCGCACCCCCCGGTAGTCAGCGACGTAGCCCCGGGACGTCACCTGCCGCAGCATCCGCGCGCGTTCCCCGCGCAATGCCGGCTCGGCGGTCAGCCGCGAAGGCGTCGCGGTGAACCCCTCCCAGGACATCTCCCACAAGTCCAGCGCCTGCCGGTTGCCGTAGTTGAAGATGGGATCGGCCGAGTCCAGGTGGGACGCCACCACGAAGGGGGCCAGGAACAACCTCTCGCTCTGCGCCTCGATGCTCCCGCTGCGATCGATCAACTCCTGCTTCAGCCACATGGCATGGCTGTCCAGCAGCCTCCGAATCCAGGCAGCGTCGACGCAAGGCATTTGCTTCGCCACTCTTCCTCTTTCGCTTTCGGGATGGTCCGGGATGAACGCGAGAAAGGTGCGGGAGTGTCTTCAGACCCGGGCCTTGGCGAGTACGGTTTCCAAGACCGGAGAGGTGTCCGGCCGAACCCCGCGCCAGATCGCGAACGACTCCCCGGCCTGTTCCACCAGCATGCCCCAACCCTGAACGGCCTTGCCGGCTCCATGCCGACTGGCCCAGTCGACGAAGGGTGTTCTTTGCGGGCTGTAAACGAGATCGTACGCGAACGTCTCCTCGGAAATGCAGCCAGGCGGGAAAGGCAATTCCATGCTGTGCAATCCCAGTGAAGTGGCGTTGACCACCACTTCGAAGGGTTGGTAGTCGCTCAAGGCGGGTAACGGACAGGTGGAAAAGTTTGCTGGTGCGTTCAGGATGTCCAGCAGGTCCGTGGCCCGCTGGACGGTACGATTGGCCAGCACGAGCTCGCTTGGCTGCACCTCCAGCAACGCGGCAACGACGCCCCTGGCTGCACCTCCGGCTCCAAGCACCAGCGTACGTTTCCCGCGCAACGAGATTCCGTGGTTGCGTTCGATGTCACGTTGGAAACCGATGCCGTCGGTGTTGTCGCCACGAATGCGTCCGTTATCGGTGAATGAGAGAGTGTTGACGGCTCCGGCTCGCTCGGCTTCCGATCCGATTTCCTCGGCGAGTTCGAAGGCCGCCTCCTTGTGGGGAACGGTGACATTCAGTCCCCTGCCGCCGTCGGCAGCGAACCGTCGCACGATACGATGAAACTCCTTGGGCTTCGCGGCAAGGCGCGAATAGGTCAGGTTCTCTCCGGTCTGTTCCGCGAATAGCCGGTGGATGAGCGGCGAGTAGCTGTGACTGATCGGAAAGCCGACAACCGCGTAACGATCGGGGGTTGTGTTTCGCGCCACCCGACCGGATGGGTCGGCAGGCTGGGCGGACGAATCGGGGTTTGGTCTTGTGTGCGGCATACTGTCCCCGGGTTCGGCTCAAGGTGTCCTCAGGACCGCGCCGGTACGGCCGTCTCTTATCATGGTGGGGTTGGCGAGCCCGCCGAGTTCACCCGTGAGCACACAGTCCACGCGGGCGCCGAATTCGCGCCGTACGTGGAGCGGGTGGCGCAGGGGGGGTCGTCCCGACCGATTGGCGCTGGTCGAGATCAGCGGGCTGGCGGCCGCTTCGCACAGCCTGCGCGACAGGGCGTGGCCGGTGACCCGAACCGCCAGCGTATCCCGGCCTCCGGTAAGCCAGAATGGTATGCCCGGCCGCGCGTTCAGCACCCAGGTGACGGGGCCGGGCCAGCTCAGGCGAAGTTCCTCCGCCAACACGCCTGTCGGAATCTCCACCAGGGGCTCAAGCTGCTCGCGGCTGGCGGCGATGAGCGACAGGCCCTTCCGCCATGATCGGTTCTTGACATCCAGCAAACGTTCCACCGCGCGCCGCTCTCCGGGCAGGCAGCCCAGACCGTACACAGCTTCGGTGGGATACGCGATCAACCCGCCCCGGTGCAGTATACGCGCGGCTTCTTCCAGATGAATCCTTGACACGACGCTACGCACCATTCACATCAGCAGCGATGTCCGCCATGGTAAACGCCTTCAGCGCGTTTCGGGGAATGCCGACGGATCAAGCGTCCTTTGCGGACGTTCGGGACCGCTGTCGCCGGGCGCCGCCCGTGGTCCGTCTCCTGCCGCGGGCGCGGCGTTTCGGGGCCGCAGCGATGAGTTCCTTGCATTCTTCAAGCGTCAAGTCCTCCGGCTGGCGGTCCTTGGGAACGCTGGCGTTTTTCTTGCCGTCGGTTACGTAGGGTCCGTAGCGGCCATTGAGCACGGTGATGCCAGCTTCCGCGAATTCCACTATCGGCTTCCGGGTGGCCCCTCGCCTGCCGCGGGAACCCCCGCTGGCGACGTGCTGCGCGATCAGTTCCAGCGCTCGCGGCAGCTCGATGGTGCAGGGATTGTCTTCGCGCAGGCTGACGTAAGTCTTGCCGTAACGCACATACGGCCCGAGCCGCCCGATACCGGCGGACACGGGCTCGCCGGAATCGGTTTCGCCGAGGTCGCGCGGTAACCGCAGCAATTGCAGCGCCTCTTCAAGGGTGATTTGGTCAACTTCCTGGCTCGGAAGCAGGCTGGAGTAGGCAGGCTTGGGTTTGTCGCCGCGCGCGCCAAGCTGGACGAACGGGCCGTATCGGCCGCGGCTCGCAAATACAGGGCGACCGCTGGCTGGATCGGTACCCAAGCGCCGCATCTGCGTGAACAGCCTTAACGCTTCCTCCAGGGTGATTCGATCAATTTCCTGGCCGGGCAGCAGGCTGGCGAAGTCGGGCTTGGCTTCGTCGCCGGCGTCGCCGATCTGAATCATCGGTCCGTAGCGCCCGAACCGCGCGAACACCGGCCGGCCGCTCTTGGGATCGGTTCCGAGCGGTCTTGGCGGGACGGCCTGGGCGCGCGTGACCGAAGTATCGATCTGGTCGACGCGCTTCCGGAACGGCTGCCAGAATTCGCCCAGCAGCGGGGTCCATTCCCGTTCGCCCCGGGACACCGCATCGAGTCGGTCTTCCATGCGCGCCGTGAATTCATAGTCCACGTAGTTTGTGAAATGGCGGGTGAGAAACCGGTTGACTACCTTGCCCATTTCGGTGGGGACGAAGCGGCGCGATTCCATGGTGACGTATTCCCGGTCGCGCAACGTCGACAGTATGGTCGCGTAGGTCGATGGCCGGCCGATGCCGTACTCCTCCAGCGCCCTGACCAGCGTCGCCTCCGAATAGCGCGGTGGAGGCTCGGTGAAATGCTGTTCGCTGAACAGTTTCCCGAGTTCGAGCCGGTCGCCGACCCTGAGGGGCGGCAGGACACGGTCCTCCCTGTCGAGATGGGCCTCCGGCCGACCACGCTTCGGCGAAGTGCCGTCGTCCGTGCTCTCCCGATAGACGGTCATGAAGCCGGGTTTGACCAGTACGGATCCGGTAGCGCGAAACTGGTGGTCTGCCCCGCTGGAGACACCCGCCGACAGATCAAGGCGCACCGTATCGAAGACGGCGGAACTCATCTGGGACGCGACCGTACGCTTCCAGATCAGTTCGTAAAGGCGCCGTTGTTCCGACGGCAACGACGCTTTCAGGTTACCTGGCAGACGGGCGGCTGATGTCGGTCGTACCGCCTCATGAGCCTCCTGGGCGTTCTTCGCCCTGGTTCTGTACTGACGCGGGCTCTTCGGCAGGTTCTCTGCACCGTAACTCTCCTGAATAAGCGCTCGCAACTCGGCGATCGCGCCCCCGGCCAGAGTGACCGAGTCCGTGCGCATGTAGGTGATCAGGCCGTCTTCGTAAAGCCGTTGCGCAGTGGACATGGTTCTTTGAGCACTGAAGCGGAGCTTGCGCGCCGCTTCCTGCTGAAGCGTGGAAGTCGTGAAGGGCGCGGCGGGGTGGCGCTGCCGCTGTTTCTTGTCGACCCTGGCTACGGTGAGAATGCCGCCGGCCGCTCGGCGGATGGCCTCTTCGGCCTCGCGTACGGCGGCTTCGTTCGTGAACGTGAACTGCCCGACCTTTTCCCCGGCGTAGCGAGCCAGGCGGGCCTGGACGGTCTGCGCCGCCCCGTCCTGCGCATCGGCGGCGGCTTCGGCCTTGATGGTCCAGTATTCGCGCGGCTCGAAGGCTGCGATTTCTTCCTCGCGCTCGACGATCAGACGCAACGCCGGACTCTGGACCCTTCCCGCCGACAGTCCCCGCCTGATCTTCTTCCACAGCAGCGGCGACAGGTTGAAGCCCACCAGGTAGTCCAGCGCCCGGCGCGCCTGCTGGGCGTTGATCAGCGAGTCCGAGAGCTGCCGTGGCGCGGCGATGGCCTGTTGGATGGCGGCGCGCGTGATCTCGTGAAAGACTACGCGGTAGACTGGCTTGTCGCGCAGGGCGCCCTGCTCCTTCAGCCCCTCGCACACATGCCAGGAAATGGCGTCCCCGTCGCGGTCCGGGGCCGTCGCGCGATAGCGCGCGTCGGCGCGCCGCAGGGCCTTGGCGATGTTCTGAATGTGGCGCTTGTTCCTGTCGATGACCTGGTACTTCATGGCGAATCCCTGTTCGGGATCCACCGCCCCGCCCTTGGGCACCAGGTCACGGACATGCCCATAGGAAGCGAGGACCTCAAAGTCCCTGCCCAGGTAACGCTCGATCGTCCTCGCCTTGGCGGGCGACTCGACGATGACCAAGTTCTTGCTCATCGGCTGTGGATGCTACTGCCTGTCGCTGACGGGTCGGGATTCCCGGATCAGTGCAGCCAGCCGGTGTTGTCGGTGAAGACCAGGTCTTCCATCTGCATGTAGGCCTGTTCCTGTCCGGGCTGGCTGAACAGGACCATCATCACGACCCACTTGACATGCTCGCTGTCGATCTCGTCGGTGTGCAGGGCGAGCAGGCGGTCGATGACGAGTTCCCGCTGGATCTGGGAGAGGATGCCGACCTGTTCCAGGTGCAGCAGATAGCCTCTGCAGGACGCGTCCAGTCGATCCTGCTCGAAGCCGTCATAAATCCTCACGGATTCCGGCTGTGGTTCCGGCGTCACGTCATCGACGGCGACACTGTTCAGGCCATCGAGCCACTCCAGCGCCCGCTCGATCTCCCAGT